>JAEEHY010000045.1 GCA_016281085.1 Lachnospiraceae bacterium | reverse complement strand
CTCACTGTCAGCAATAAGACTGTCTCTGTTGACTACTGTGGCCGGCAGCCATTCACCGGCTATTACATTGGATGTATACGGTTTATATGAATAATAGTCATCCGAATAATCATAATATCCCAAAAATTCTCTTCCAAAGCCGTTGAATGCACTGATACCGCTGATCACAAGTATCAGTGTAAGTATCACTGCACCTGTATTTATTACGGTTGAATCGGCTTCTTTATCAAATACCCATATTTCTGAAATATCCTCATCCTTACCCGTTATCCTGCTGTATATAAGCCCTGCTGCCATTGAAAAAAGAACAGATCCCATTATGAAGAAACGCCAGGGGAACTGTATAAAGCTTAAATACTTTCCTATTCTTTCCCAGGGAATAATGTTGCAGGACATTAATGTAAACAGCGCTCCCGCTGCTATCAGAATATCTGCATATGTAATAAGACCGGTTGCTTTATCGGAATATCTCTGAACGGATGTCTCTTCATCAGTCAGTTCCTTTACGATTGCTTCATCCGGTGTTTCTTCGATAACTGTATCTGTATTCATCTTTTCAGAGCTTTTGGGCCTGTTTACAAAAATACGCGGTATCAGTGTCAGTACACATATGCTTCCCAGTGCCGGAAAAGATGAGCCGAATATGTCGGCAAAATTCAATGCTTCGTCCTTTGGGTTCATCCACGGAACACTTACATAAAAGGATGTATTCATGAACTGTTCCAGCATCGGCATAAGATAAAATGCTCCGAGCATCAGTGTAACTGCAGTTGATATGATAATACTGACAAGAAGCTTTCTGTTACAGAAGAGTCTCTTGCAGTATGTGAGTAATGCTGCTACCCCAAAAACCGTACACATAACAAAAGAGGATGTATGGCAAAGCAGCACTCCGGCATATCCCAGCACAAATAACCATGGTTTGTCCATATCCTCATATATGATATTGTAAACAGAATATATCACAACCGGAATAAAGATAAATGCCGTATATTCACCTACCGCACTCCTTATATAGATATCCGCCAGATGATAGGGGCTCAGGGTTAAGAGTACGGCTGCGATCATTGCTCCGTATGTTGAACCCGTCATATGTTTGATGCACAGATATGCTGACAGATAACACAGGATGATACATATTGCAGCAAAGATATGATAGCTTGCATTTACAGAAACACCGATAACTCTTAAAAGAGCAGGTATATACAGAAGAAAATCCGGATAAAACATCGAACTGGCGTAACCCGCACCTCCGAAAAACAGAACGTTTACCTTCAGAAAAGGCTTACCCATAAGTATACCTTCCTTGAGGCTCTCTATACGGAGCAGATGGTATTCTATGTCATGACCGTTTATGCAATATTTCGAGATAAGCGGCGCACAGGCTATCAGCATGGTAATAATGAATACCATCGAGGTTATTTGATTTTTCTTATATTTGAAATAATTCATAATACGGAAACCCTGCTTTAGTTTTCATTTAGCGCTGAGAAGCTGAATGTTACATCTCCTCCCTCACTTGATATATTTACCGTGTAGCTCTTTGTCTGATAACCTTCCCTGCTTAAGGTTATTACATGCGCACCCGTAACTTTTTGGGTACTAACCGGTGCCACACCTACATAAGCACCGTCAATATATACCATAGCGCCTGCCGGCTGCTCAATAAGTATCTTTTTGTCACCCGAAATAACCGTAGAGGCTGTACCGGATGACAAAGTACCTGCTTCATTTGAACTGACTGTATTGTATTTATTTGTTGTACCCGCAGATGAATTCCGGCTTACCGTGCTTTTGGCATTATCTGAACTTACCGTGTTCGAAGAAACAGGCTGATCCGTTCTGCTTACGGTATTCGAAGTCTTTCCCGAAGATGAAGCTGTTGACGATCCCTGTTTATCTTCTTCATTCTCTTCATCCATAGTGATACCTATCTCCGCATATTCGGAACCCACCTTTATATTGGAACGGATTGTATCATATCCGGCACATTCCACTCTTATTGCGTGTATCCCATATTCAAGAGGAACCCGTTCCTCGAACTCCGTAATCTCATCATCGATATACAGTCTCGCATAATCGGGATTTATTTTGAACTGGATATGTCCTATCGCTACTTCCTCTATTTCTATCTTTGAAAGATCCAGATTTGTTTCCTTATCCCTCTTAATGGTAACTTCTTCCTCGCCTGCATATCCACGGTTTGTGACTTTCACAAGATAATCACCTTCGCCAACGGGAATAAGCATATCTTCGGTCACGGGCTTAATTATATCCTGTCCTATCTCTATCCATCCGCCTATGAAGTATGCATCATTCAGGACCCTCACATATCCGTGTCCCTTATCGACAACTACGGACAATACTTCCTTATCCTTACCCCTTACCGTAAGTGTATCCATCTCAGTTATATCCATTATCTGAGCTTCATTTCCCAATGAATATATCTTCAGCTCCTTTGTGAACTTATATGCTTCATCACCTATGGTCATTATTTTCTTATGTTCATCAAAGGAAAATCTCTTAACATCCGTGTATGTCCAGGTACTGTCCGATACCTGAAGTCCCGTAAGCTTTTTAATACTCCTTGTATAATACAGCTTGTATATCTCCCCTTTTTCAAGCTCTGCCATTGTCATCATGCTTCCGTGTCTGCTCATAAGCTTTATGCCTTCATCATAGGGGATACTGTATATCTTTTTATTTTCAATATCCTGAAAATCAAGCAGTTTATCATCCTCATTTATGCCAAGTAGTATTCCCTGAATACCTTCGTCCTGATCGGGCCCGGAAACTGCGTCCTGAGTAGGATTTGCGGACACATTCTCATTAGCTGCTCTTTCAGCAGCCTTATCCCTGGCATATTCCATTATGATAAGATAACAGCCTATGAACATTATAAACAATATAACGCAGATAGGCACAACGGCTTTTCTCATTTATTAAGTCTCTCCATGAGCCACTCCTTCGTATTGTGGGACGGCTCGTCAAGCACTTCGTTAAGCATCTCATCAAGTATATCACCAAGCTGCGGACCCGGCTTTATTCCTGCGGCTATAAGATCAGATCCCGATACGGCAAGCTCCTTTATTGACAGACAGTCGCCTCTTGCCATAATCCTGTTATATATACTCTCACAGTCAGCGACATCCTTAAGCTTGGCTTCTCTGTCCATAAAGCTCTGTGCACAGATATCGCAGCGTCTGACTGTAAACCAGAGCGGCATCAGCTCCCTTGATATCATTACAACAGTTCTTCTTACCCTGGGTTCGGTGAGCCTCTTCCTGTGATCATGATACTTAACAAGCTTTCTTACCTTATTTATCGTATCATTGTCATACTTAAGCCTGTTTAATATATTTACGGCAATCCTTTCACTGATATCCGCATGTCCATGGAAATGATCCTTTCCCGAATCATCTGTTATTCTGGCAGCAGGCTTTCCGAAATCATGAAACAGCATTGTGAGGCGAAGCAGCTTGATATCATCTGTCGAAAGCTCCTTATCGTAACCTACGGAATTCTTTAGCGCTTCAACGGTATGTATCCCGACACTGTACATATGATGGGGATTATTCTGTTCTGTCTCCATGCATACATCAAATTCCGGCAGTATCACTTTTGATACGCCGGTCTCATATAACGTAAGTATCTTTTCAGGGTGCTTTGACACAAGAAGCTTCTGTAATTCTGTCCTTATTCTCTCGGCACTTATCTTATTTAATGTCGGCGCCAGCTCCTTTACTGCATTAAGAGTTTTGTCATCTATCACATAATCAAGCTGTGCCGCGAATCTTACTGCCCTTAATATCCTGAGTGCATCTTCTTTAAAACGGTCAACCGGATCTCCGACTGCTTTTATCACACCTGCCTCAAGATCATCAAGACCTCCGAACATATCCACAATGCCTGCTTCATCATTGTAAGCCATTGCGTTAATGGTAAAGTCACGCCTCTTAAGATCTTCTTCAAGGCTTTTGGTGAAGGTCACCTGTTTCGGATGTCTTCCATCCTCATATACACCGTCTATACGATAGGTTGTAACCTCATATCCCTCTTTACCCAACATTATTGTAACCGTTCCATGCCGGATACCTGTGTCTATGGTTCGTCTGAATAATGATTTTACCTGTAAAGGTGACGCTGATGTGGTAATATCCCAGTCATTTGGAATCTTACCCAACAAAGAATCCCGTACGCATCCGCCCACGGCATAGGCCTCGAAGCCCTCATCTGTAAGTTTTTTGATGATAAGCTTAACCTTATCCGGAAGTATAATATGCATACGGGATACCTCTGTTTATTATACCAGTTTCACTGTTTCTCTTGCTATGGCAAGTTCCTCGTTGGTCGGGATAACAAGTATATCCACCTTTGATCCGTCAGATGAGATAACTGCTTCTTCACCTCTTATATTATTCTTGTTCCTGTCTACTCCCGTACCAAGATATCCGAGATAGTCTCCTATCACCTGACGTGCCTCTATATTGTTCTCTCCTACACCTGCAGTAAAGACAATAGCGTCAACTCCGTTCATGGCCGCAACATATGAACCGATGTACTTGGCTACCCTGTAGTAATAGGTTTCAAGAGTTGTCTTAGCCTGTTCGTTACCACTCCCGGCAGCCTCACCGAGATCCCTGAAATCAGAGGATACTCCCGACAGACCGAGTACTCCGGATTTCTTGTTGAGAACGTTCAGCATCTCATCTATCGACAGATTCTCTTTATTCGAAATAAACTGAAGGATCGCCGGATCCAGATCACCGCTCCTTGTACCCATGATAAGACCCTCAAGCGGTGTAAGTCCCATACTGGTATCAACACATTTACCGTTGCATACGGCACTTATGCTTGCCCCGTTACCGAGATGACAAACAATAACCCTGAAGTTATTTATATCTTTACCCAGGAATTCAGCTGCCCTTTTTGATACGAATTCATGAGAAGTTCCGTGGAAACCGTATCTGCGTACCTTGTATTTTTCATAATATTCATAAGGAATGCCGTAAAGATATGCCTTCTTGGGCATTGTCTGATGGAATGCGGTATCAAATACGGCAACCATCGGCACGCCCGGCATTATTGCCTGGCATGAACGGATACCTATAAGATTGGCCGGATTGTGAAGAGGGGCAAGATCATTACACTCTTCAATTGCCTTTATTACTTCATCATTTATAACAGTTGCGGATGCGAATTTCTCGCCTCCGTGAACTATTCTGTGGCCGACAGCTCCGATCTCATCAAGAGATGCGATCACCCCTTTTTCCTTATCAATAAGACTGTCAATAACCAGCTTAACCGCTTCGGTATGATCAGGCATATCCACCTGCTTCTTAATCTTTTCCTTCCCCTCCGGCTGGTAGGTGATCATTCCGCCGTCGATCCCTATCCTCTCACACAGCCCCTTAGCCAGAACTCCTTCCGAATCAGAGTCAATAAGCTGATACTTAAGTGACGAGCTGCCACAGTTTATAACAAGTACCTTCATTTTCCTTCTCCTTTATATTATAAATATTTATGTGCTGTTCCGAACAGTTACATATTAATATGCTTTGCCCCAGTACACCATCTTTCCGGCAGGCTTACCGCAGCATACACATACATCGCTTAACTTCTCCTGTTCAAATGGCAT
This sequence comes from Lachnospiraceae bacterium, assembly GCA_016281085.1. Taxonomy (GTDB): domain Bacteria; phylum Bacillota; class Clostridia; order Lachnospirales; family Lachnospiraceae; genus UBA2868. The sequence goes on along the minus strand of JAEEHY010000045.1, from coordinate 2,820 downwards.
ACAGCGGCTTGTAACCGCAAGCTCTTCCTTGATCGCATCCTCACATGCCTGATCTCCGCACCACATAGCCTTAACAAAACCTGTTTCCTCGTTAAACAGACGGCGGAACTCAACCATATCGGTTGCAACAAAGGTATGCTTCTCCCTGTGTTCTCTTGCACGTTCAAGCATCTCAATCTGTATCTTATCCAGTAATTCTTTTACCTTATTTTCCAGTTCTTCTAATGAAACCTCTGTCTTCTCTCTCGTGTCCCTTCTGCATATCACACATTTTCCTGCTTCAATATCCTTGGGTCCTATCTCCACACGAAGAGGAATACCTCTCATCTCCTGTTCGGAGAACTTCCATCCGGGACTCTTATCCGTAATATCAATATCTGCCCTGCATACACTCTTAAGCCTGTTACACAGTTCCTCTGCCTTGGCAAGTACTCCGTCCTTTTTCTGCTGGATAGGTATCACCATTACCTGTGTAGGAGCAATCTTAGGAGGCAGACACAGTCCCGAGTTGTCACCATGGACCATGATGACCGCACCTATAAGCCTTGTTGTAGTTCCCCAGGAGGTCTGATGTACATATTGCAGCTTATTGTTGTTATCTGTATATTGAATATCAAATGCTCTGGCAAATCCGTCACCGAAATTATGGCTGGTTCCCGACTGAAGTGCCTTTCCGTCGTGCATCAGAGCCTCTATCGTATATGTGGACTCGGCACCTGCGAACTTCTCCTTATCAGTCTTCCTTCCCTTTATTACAGGTATTGCAAGCACCTGCTCACAGAAATCCGCATATACATTAAGCATCTGTAATGTTCTTTCTTCTGCCTCCTCTGCCGTAGCATGGGCAGTATGTCCTTCCTGCCACAGAAATTCACGGCTCCTCAGGAAGGGTCTTGTCTCCTTCTCCCAGCGTACAACAGAGCACCACTGATTACAGATCTGGGGAAGGTCCCTGTATGACTGAACAGTATTTTTATAATAATCGCAGAACAGAGTCTCAGAAGTGGGACGTACGCACAGTCTTTCCTGAAGAGGCTGCAATCCGCCATGTGTGACCCAGGCAACCTCCGGTGCAAAGCCTTCAACATGATCCTTCTCTTTATTTAACAGGCTCTCGGGAATGAACAGCGGAAGATATACATTCTTTACTCCCGTTGCCTTGAACCTCTCATCCATCTGACTCTGGATAAGTTCCCAGATAGCGTAGCCTGCGGGTCTTATCACCATACATCCCTTGACGGATGTATAATCAAGAAGCTCCGCTTTCTTTACAACATCCGTATACCACTGCGCAAAATCATCCTCCATCGCAGTAATGGCTTCTACCAGCTTCTTCTCTGCCATTATTTACTCTCTCCTTATAATATAATAACGTAGCGATCCATATTTATATCTCCATGTATGACCGGAACAGGCTCCAAATACTTTGTATTTGTCGCTGTATTATCGTATTTGATTTGCATCTGTTTGTCAAGAAATCAGCCGCAAATGCATTGTTTTTTGTTATGTGCTTTCATGTTATGCCTGTAAAATCATATCCTTAGGTTCCATATCAAGCCTGAATTCAACAATGCTGTCATTTTCCGGATGCCTAAAGCTGAGGAAATAAGCACATAACCCGATCGAATGCCTATCGTAAGGCATCTTTTGGACAGAACCGCCGTATTTCCTGTCATTTATGATCGGATGGCCCATACCTGCCAGCTGAGCCCTTATCTGATGGAAACGTCCCGTAACAAGCTTAATATCCAGAACCGAGATATCCCTCTCCTTATCCGTTAACAGAGTTATTAACTTAAGTTCCGCTCTTTTGGCATACCTGTTCTCTTTATCCGCTATTCTTGCAATATTGTCTTTATCTTTAATAAGGTAATCCACAAGGATTTTCTGTCTGCCATCCGTTTCGATCAGACCATCGACAACAGCGTAATACTTCTTATTAAAAATACCTTCTCTTATCTGCATGCTCAGTTTCCCTGCCGCCCTTTTATTAAGCGCAAAAACAAGGATACCGCGTACCGGTGTATCAAGCCTGTGGATAATTCCAAGATAAGGATCATCGACTTTCTTTTCTTTATTAATGTAATTTCTGATCTCACTGATCATATCCTTATCCGCAATTTTTTTTGTCTGTACCGGAATTCCCGATGGTTTTTCAACTACGATAATATCTTTGTCTTCATATAATATATTCATTTTCTCTATTTTATCCCTTTATTCTTGACTTTCCTAATGCATTTCCCTGCCTGCATTCAGAAAGTCATAGAATAGCGAATTTCATCAGAAATTCGGTATTCGTATTCGACCAGGCTCTGCTGAAAGCAGAGACGTGTCATGCGGAACGCATGATTTCTGAATGCATTTCCTTGTTTGCATTCAGAAAGTCATACCCGATGATACTAACAGCTTCCATAACATACATTGTATAACGAATATATCGTTCACACTATACTATAACCTGTAATTATATGGTATAATCGTATCTATTCAAATAACAAACGCAACTAATATAAAGGAACTTTACTTTTTATACTGATGAATCCATACAATCCGGATAATAACAATCAAAACAATAATCCCTATGACGGTCCGTTAGTTGATCAGAATACAAGTCCCTACGGATCTCAGTTTGTTGGTCAGAACACAAGTCCCTACGGACCTCAGTTTGTTGGTCAGAACACAAATCCCTACGGACCTCGGTTTGTTGATCAAAGCACAAGCCCTTACGGACCTCGATTTGTTGATCAGAACACGAGTCCTTACGGGCCTCGGTTTGTTGATCAGAACACAAGTCCCTATGGTTCCGGATCTGTTAACAGG
>JAEEHY010000044.1 GCA_016281085.1 Lachnospiraceae bacterium | reverse complement strand
TGACTTAAGTAAAGAAGAAGCACAGTATCATAAGGGACCGTATGATTTTGACTTCGAAATCACTTTTCTCTGGATAGATGTATGGGGTGACAAAAAGGAATATATCCGAACCACCGGGAATTACAATTACTCCAATAAGATAGGTCCCGGAACAACCGATGAGGAACTGGATGTAAGGAACCTTGGTATAACCTCCCAAAGACTGGGAAATGTTATTCCTCCGATATATAACGGCATTCTTATAGAACTCGAATAACCGTGTATTATCCGTGTCTAAACGAGTGAGAAATAACACAAAAGAACCGTCCCCGTGTCTGCTCACCCGATGATCCTGTCCACAGCTTCTACCGTGTTTTCATAACTGCCGAATGCAGTCAGACGGAAATAGCCCTCTCCGTGAGGTCCGAAACCCGACCCCGGCGTTCCGACAACATTGGCTGAAGTAAGCAGATGGTCGAAGAACTCCCAGCTTGTCATGTTATCGGGTGTCTTAAGCCATATATAGGGTGCATCCACACCGCCCGAAACACTGTATCCGGCCTGCTTCAGACCGTTAAGAATATAGGATGCGTTTCTCATATAGTAATCAACCAGTCCCTTTATTTCCTTCTTACCTTCATCCGAATATACTGCTTCTCCGGCACGCTGAACGATGTAAGGAGCGCCGTTGTATTTAGTTCCGTGGCGCCTTGCCCACAGTGAATGGAGCGCCACATCATCAATCACCAGATCCTTCGGTACCACCGTATATCCAAGCCGCACTCCGGTAAAACCGGCATTCTTCGAAAATGAATGAAGCTCGATCGCACAGGTTCTTGCACCACTGCACTCGTAAATGCTGTGAGGTACACCTTCAGTCCTTATATATGCTTCATATGCGGCATCATAAATGATAACGGAGCCGTTGTCATTGGCGTAATCCACCCATTTCTGCAGCTCTTCTTTGCTTATGACCGCACCTGTCGGGTTATTGGGGAAGCACAGATAAATGATATCGGGAACCGTATCGGGTATTACGGGAGCAAACCCGTTATCCTCCGTACACGGCATATATACTATATCCGTAAAACCCTCAAGCACTTTATCATACTCACCTCCGCGTCCTGCCATTACATTGGAATCAACATATACGGGGTACACTGGATCGCAGACGGCAATCTTATTGTCAAGAGCAAACAGTTCCTGGATATTTCCCGAATCACACTTGGCTCCGTCGGAGACAAATATCTCATCAGGCTCTATGTCACAGCCTCTTGCCTTGTAGTCGTTCACGGATATGGCATTTCTTAAAAAGTCATATCCAAGGTCAGGCGCGTATCCCCGGAAGGTTTCAGCGCGGCCCATTTCATCCACTGCCCTATGGAGTGCAGCTGTGATCGTTGGTGTAAGAGGCTGCGTAACATCACCTATACCGAGACGTATAACCTTCTTATCGGGATTGTCCGCGATAAATGCATTGACCTTCTTACCTATCGTCGAAAAAAGATAACTTCCGGGAAGTTTTAAATAATTTCTGTTTACCTTTGCCATTGTCATTTCCTTTCCGAAACAGGCCGGTTCCCCATCCGCTCCTGTTTCTCTCCTCTTTATGTCATGTGTCTGATGCTTTACATTAAATGTCTGTCTTATGTTCCATTCCTGCCTAATACTTCATTATTATTTCATCTTTTCATATCTGCATTACGTTGCATTTCCATTCTGTCTGATCTGACGCTTCATACAGAGATCACCCCGTTAAACACCGTTTCTGCCGGTCCGGTCATATACACATGACCGTCATTCTCATCCCACAGGACTTCTATATCTCCGCCAAGAACATGCACGGTGACCTGCCTGTCTGTCAGCCCGTTTAAGATACAGGCAACGGCTGTTGCACAGCAGCCTGTCCCGCATGCCATCGTCTCACCGGTTCCGCGCTCCCAGACGCGCATGTGTATGTTACTCCTGTCATCAACTCTTACAAATTCAACATTGGTCCGTGCAGGAAAACACTCATGCACTTCTATAACAGATCCAAGGCCTTCAATATCGGTCTTATCGGGATCCATGAAAAATACTGCATGGGGGTTCCCCATCGACACACAGGTCATATGATACTCATACCCGTTTACCGTTATCGGAACATTTATTACCCTGTTGTCATCCCGGCTTTCATTTCCGTTCAGAATAACTGCAGGCGGCACTGTCACAGGAATCTCAGAGCTTTTAAGCACCGGTTTTCCCATATCAACCTTCACACTTTTTGCAGTACCATCCACGGCATCTATCCATATGCGCTTTACCTTGTCGAAGCTTTCAATGGTGATCTCCGTTCTGTCCGTCATTCCGTGGTCATATACGTATTTGGCAACACACCGTATGCCGTTTCCGCACATTTCCGATCTTGTTCCGTCCGCATTGTACATCTCCATTTCAAAATCAGCCTTATCGGAAGGATTGATAAAGATGGCACCGTCGGATCCTATTCCGAAATGCCTGTCACTTATCTTACGGACAAGATCAGGCTTTTTATCACCGTCAATTTTCTGTGTAAATCCGTTTATATATACATAATCATTTCCGCATCCGTGCATCTTGGTGAATTCTATATCCATCGTAACCTCCTGTCTGTAAAAATTGCGAATTTCGTACGAACCACAAAAAGGCGCCTTGGACCTGAGTCCAAAGCGCCTTTGCTTAACCTAATACAATATAAAACTTTTATTCCGATTCGTCAAGGCAGGCGTTAAGTTTTTACAACAGATTCGGGGACGGGCGGATTGACATGGCTGTAAATTGCTTGATACAATAAATGTATCATTACGGCGACAGAAACTGCCGTTTGTAATCATTCCATATATGGTTTGTAACATAAGGAGGTGCACATGAAAAAATCATTATTGTCCGGGATGAAAAAAGCATCCATGCTTTCTATTGTCGCGATACTGACAGGTATTGCACTGGTCATCCCTGTTTTTGCTGACGAGACCGACACAGCACAGGAACAAACACACAGACTTCCGGCTTTTGTAAAAGCAGATGTCGATGTCGCAGCTGTTTTTGCTGACGGAAAAGCTCAGAAGCTTACTTTGCCCGAAGATCGTATGATAAACGGAGTGGAGGAAGAACTGATCGACACAATCTGGATCTATTATACCGACAACACATTCGATCAGTATGCCCAGACTCCCAAGGGATATGAACTGTTCAGTACAGGAACATATTCTTTTAATGAAGGAAGTGACTTTAT
>JAEEHY010000043.1 GCA_016281085.1 Lachnospiraceae bacterium | reverse complement strand
CGTGATCGAACCTGTATAGAACCCTCCTATGTCTTCCAGGGCTTTTCTTGACAAAACGGTATTGGAGCCTCCGTATATAACACTGTTCGTACTTGCCTTGGCAACCTCGATGGTACGGTAGAAGAAATCCTGTTCATTGGGTGCATGCTTCTCAGAGTACAGCGCATGCTGGAAAAGATCGGGATCATAGAAGCTCTGCGGAGTCTGAAGAAGAGCAAGATGCAGCTTCTCTTCCTCCTTTACGTCCTTCATCCGAAGCTCTGCATCAACAAAATAAGGGATCGTCTTAAGAAGGAAATCACTCTTCGGTATCATATCGGCATCCAGAGTCACCACATACGGCGCGCTCGTAAGTCCCAGAGCATGGTTAAGGTTTCCGGCCTTGGCTCCCTCGTTATCCGGTCTGTCAAAATATCCTATTCCCATTTTGGATGCAAGCTCTCTTATCTCGGGTCTTCTGTTATCATCACACAACCAGACATGAACCTTACTCTTATCGGGATATTTAAGATTATTACAGCCGTTTATGGTTTTAGTAAGAAGATCGGCCGGTTCATTGTAGGTTGCGATAAATATATCAACATCCGGGAACTGATCATCCTCAATCTTTGGAACGGGATATCTCTTCATACCCATAAGACCTGTATAAAGGATAAGGGATTCAACGAAACCGATAAGTTCGACCACCAGAAGAAGTATGCAGGCTATTGACGGAACAACTCCGAAATCAAACGGGATCGAAAAGAATATACGCCACCCGAAATATATTATTGACAAAAGTATGGCGGCAACAAGCACAATCCTGTAGACGATATCACGCACGCTCATCATGAGAGGTCCCTGTCTGCTCCCCGCCTTCAGTATATCTTCATATGTTTTTGTAACCTCACCGGTCTTCTTCTCATAAAGCCTTATCAATACAAGCGACAGGACCATTAAAACAGCAGCCACGAGCAGGAAAATATGCCACCTGGAAATAGCCCTTATACCCGTTTCGCCGAGAGACTGGACGATCCATGATTCAAACTTCTCGGCAAAAGACTTTTCCTGTACCTTATTATCAACTACTATCTGTGACGGATCCACACCGGATATGACCTGCTTAACCCACTTGCCCACTGCAGTGAGATCCTTGTCTCTCGGAATTGCGGGAGGCATATATGTAGGTTTGAACATGGCCGAGGCTTCATCCTTGTTTGAAAGGCTCCACACAGCGTAGCTTACATTATTATGATTCATTATCTTGAACCATAAGGAAGCGGATCTGTAATCCACAGTACCGTCTCCGCTGTCTTCACTCAGACCGCATTCGGTCACAAACACCGGGAGTCCTTCCATCAATGCATAACGCAGGTTCCTGCGCATTCCGTCCGTATGAGAGGTAGCATAGAAATGCAGTGCATACATTACATTTTTATATTCAAGGAGTTGCGTCAACGGATCAAGTATTGCCCTGTCGTATTCGGGAGTTCCGACTATGACTATTGAATCCGGGCTTTTGGTGCGGATGGTCGGTATGATATAATTGGCGTAATTGTATATATCAAGCCATGTGGTCCCGCTGTTCGGTTCATTACATATCTCATACAGAACGGCAGGCTCATCCGCATATCTTTCCGTAACAAGCTCGAAGAAGGCCTTCGCCTCCTCTCTGTGCATATGAGGATTGTTATCATTCAGTATGTGCCAGTCGACAAGAACGTACATATCGTTGGCTATGGCTTCATCTATTCCCTTAAACAGGATCTCCAGACTGTCTTCTTTTTCACCGCTACAGTAATTCTCCGAATAGACGGCCAGACGTACGAGATTGGCATCCCAGTCATCGGCCAGATAATTAAATATCTTACCGTCAACAAACTTCGGAAACCATGTTATACCATGTGTGCTGACACCACGCAGCTGAACCGTCCTTCCCTTCTCATCCTTGATAAGTGTACCGTCCACATGCAGCTTACCACTCTCACTGGGTCTTGCTGTATATCTGTACATATTTCCCGACGCATTACTGCCTGCGCTGACCTTACCGGCTGTTGCAAAACACACAACAGCAACCAGCGACAGAAAAGCTGCGACCACACCATGTTTCCTGAAAATGCTTTTCATGGAACCCTCCTTGATTTGTCATAAGGCTACGGATCCCTTATGACAATTCTCAGTTTTCATAATATGATTTACACTACCTGTCAGAAAAGGGACCGGCTAATATAACCGATCCCCATCCTTTTAGTTAGCCGTTTTATACGTAAAGGTTTACTTTCTTATGATGCGAAATAATAAATATTGTTCCGTTCTTATCCTTAAAAAATACTACTTTCATTCTTTCGGAATCCATCACATCGCTTATCTTCTCCAGACCGGCATTTGTTGCATCAGCTACCGAATCATCGAAATTCCTTACGGTAATCCTGACCGAGGAACATCCGGCTTTAAAATCAGCTCCCGCAACAAGGTCAAATTCCGTGTACTCATTTTCCATTACATAAATCTTGCATGCATCCGTTTCCAGCCTGTGCTTGATCGCAAAACCCAATGCGTCGGTATATACCTTAGCGCTCTCATCAAGATCTGCTACTGCAATACCGGTATTAATTCCTGAAATTATCATTTTGTGCCTCCTTAGTAATTATTATCAAAAAAAATGTAAATTTTATTTCTACACATAGCACATTATACTATAAAAATACTTTCATATCAACAAAAATGAACAAAATGTCTGAATTCTTACATCATTTTTTATCAGACCGCATTTTTTCTTCTTGCACGTCTGGTCATCACATGATGATGTGTCAGCATCAGGAAGCTGGTAAGCGCTATCGCAAACGAGATGAAGCCTCCCACAGCAAACCAGACGATGATCTTTCTGGCTGATGCTTTCTCCTCGGAAATGGCATATGCCGAGAATTTATCCGTCCTGAATGTTATGGTCTTCGGATCATCGTCAAGATCCGGCAGCACCGACACCTCGCCGTTGTGAACCCTTATGATCGAATAAACCCTGCCGCTCTTATAGATATCATCCGGTATCTCAATAACCACTTCCATGGGTTCGATCAGCTCTTTAATGTTGGTAGCCGCACCGCCGACCATCTTCATCACCGTAAGGTCGAAATACTTAAGCGGCTTCTGACCCACAGCTCTGGAAATTATCTTTTTGCTGTCTTCATCTATGGTATTGTCGATATTCGTAAGGGAGACGGTAACATTTGCATGTCCGCCGTCTACTATCTCCATTACATCGCCGGGTGTCATTATACTGTCAACAACGGCACTGAAGTTGGGAATACATGGATATATCTCTTCCTCTGCCGTCTGTTCCAGTTCCTCCCTTGTAAGTGCGTGGTAATCCGGTATGGCTGAAGGAGGTGCATACTGATTGTCTACGAATGCATCAAAGCTTCCCTCATAAAAGGCTGCATTGATCACAGATGACTTATTACCCGAGTTCACGTAATCGGCTGCCTCTT
>JAEEHY010000042.1 GCA_016281085.1 Lachnospiraceae bacterium | reverse complement strand
TTCTTCTGTAGGTTCCTCTGTTTCAGCTTCTTGTGTCTCCTCCGGGTTTTCCGTCGGAGTCTCAACCTCATGGGTATCGTCAACATCCGTATTGTTGTTAGGCAAAGCGCTCTCCGTTACAGAAATCTGTGATTCAAGAGCTGCTGAATTCTTAGGCAGTATCTCCGAATTATCGGTTGTTACATTAAGCAGGTCGTTCTCCGTGATCTCTGTCAGGAAATAAACCATCTCCTCCTGTCCGTCACGATCAATGATCAGATAGAATACCTTGCCGCTTGCTGCTTCGATAGTATAGAACTCTTTCCCAAGATTCATATCCTCACCCTGTTCTCCATCCGATAAAGCTGCTTCCTCAGCATCTGCCTTGGCAAATTCAGCTTTCTTCTGAGCTTCAGGAGATGTATTGGTACTGGTAGTTGTACTTGTTGTGCTAGTCGTATTTCCGTTACTGTCAGTCTTGGTATGATCTGTAACCGTTGCCGTCGCACTGGAAGGCTTGGTTGCCTCCGCACTTGCAGGCAACTGTTCAGCGGGATTGCTGTCATCATCAGAGTTTGGATCCTTATAATATGGATTCTTTGTCTTATAAACCTCTGATACATTCCCTGCATTATCCATGGCTGTGATCGTGAAATACTCATAGCCTGCATCAAACTGTGATAAGCGGATATTCACTGTGCCATTCGTAACATCCGTAAACTCATATCCGTTCACATAGATAACCTTTACCCCAGAGTCATTATCAGATGCCTGGATAGTAAGCAGACCGTCTGATACTGCCGCATTAAGGGTAGGCTTGCTTATATCAAAGCACTTGATGGAACGGCTTCGCTCATAACTCTTATCATTGGCATCCGTCACAAGTACATATACGGTGCAGTTCTCGGAAATCTCAAGATACATATCCTCGGTAACATCGTTGTAGCTACCGTTCTGACCGATCTTTGCTCTTACAGACTTGATGGCAAAGTTTCCTGTATCAAGAATGTCCTCGACCTTAAAAGTAACCTTTGCTGATGTACCGCTTGAATACCAACCCGATGGAGCATTTATCGTGATCTTTACGCTTGGCTCCTTATATGCGCAGTCTTTATAATTCTCACTGCACACGGGGCAGTCTTTGTTGTAATCATACTGATTGCACTTGTGATCACAGATACACTCCGGTTCAGGCTCGGGTGTGGGTTCAGGAGTCGGTGAGGGATCATTTTCTCCATCATCCTCACCATCACCGGATTCATTATCAGATGTACTGTCTCCCGTGCCGGAACTACCTCCGATATCAGCTTCATCTCCACCCGTAGGAGTCTCAACAGTGGAATCCTTTCCATCATCTGTCGAGCTATCGGTCGTGGAAGAACCTTCTGATGAAGCATTTCCTGTATCTGAATCATTTGTGGTTCCTGCCTCATTACCTGCCGCATTTTCTTCTGCATATGCCGTCACAGCGTTTGAACTGTTTGCAATAAACGCCCCGACCGGCAGTGCAAATAGCATCACCGATAAAATCAGCGATGCAATAATCCTAACTGATAACTTTCTTTGCATTTTCGTTTATCTCCTTTTCATTTTCTGCATGATTAACCCCGCCTTCATCAGGCGGGGTACTTCTCTTTTCCTTTGTAGCCAGGATGTCCGCAACCTCTTTTTCAGAAAGGCTGTTAAACAATGCCAGCTGCTCCGGCGTTATATGTTTCTTTCTGATGATCTTCATTGCTTCCGCATCATCCGCTTCCTGTTCAAGTCTCGCCCAGTATTTTTCACGCTCGGTGTAATACTCCTTCTTTTCGGCGGCATGAATGCGGTTTTTCTTGATTGTTTCTCTTTTCACTTCTGCCTCCTTATCCTTAATGCCCTGGAACTCTCGCAAATGAATAGAAATGCGATTGCCAGTATGGTGTGTTGATGGAAGAGTATTTAATCGGATCTCCTGCGTGTATCATCTGACCATTGCCGGCATAGATACCGACATGGGTTACAGGATTACCGGAATTATATGTACCTGTGAAAAAGATAATATCTCCGGCTCTCGCTTCTGATGCGCTGATTGGCGTGCATTGGTTATAAATTCCCTGTGCCGTGGTTCTTGGCATGTTACAATACCCGCTATGAGTAAGCACATAGCACACAAATCCCGAACAGTCGAAGCTCGTTGACGGATTGCTGCCGCCCCAAACATAAGGGTATCCAAGATAGTTCTCTGCCTCTGCTATTAGTGCCGCCACATCACCACTGCCACCGATAGGATCTGTCGTACCATAAATGGAACCATTACCGTTTTCAAAATAGAAAAGCGGATTGTAATACTCTCCGTCTGATAAGCACTCAAGATGTAAGTGGCTACCTGTCACGGCTCCGGTACTTCCGGTCTTTCCTATGACTGCTCCATGCTTTACCGTCTGTCCTGCGCTTACATTCATGCTTTCAAGATGCGCATACTTCGTTGTAAAGCCTTTTGAATCCGTGATCACGATATAATTTCCGTAATCATCGTCATAAGCTGCCGTGGTTACAGTGCCGTCATGACCGGCATACACTTCTGAACCTTCCGGTACTGCAATATCAATACCCCTGTGAAACTGATTCTCTCCGGTAATAGGATTCTTCCTGTATCCGTAGTAGCTCTTTATCAGGCTGTACCAGTCCGTATCAAGTGGCGTATAAAACTGTTGAAGCGCACCATTGGTCTGCTGATATGCTGCATATAAAACACTTGCATCATCATTCCCGGTAAGACGCTCTGCTACGATATCCTCCAGAGGCTTACGTGAAAGCTCCACATCAAGAATCTGAACTGTGTATTCCTCTTCCTCTTCTTCACCATCTTCATTTGTGACAGTTCTTGTTCTTGTCTCTTCCCTCGGTGTAAGTGTCAGCTCATACATCTCCTCAAATAGTGATTCGATCTCCGCATCACAGTCCGCAGCCAAAACATCCACCTTTATCGCTGACAGATAATTGATCAGCGTAAAAGGATTATGCCCGATCTCTTCAAGGTTATAGTTGTACTCATCATAATCCGGATAATCCGTTTCAATACTGTCGATGGTGTTCTGCAATGCCATTTCCCTTGAGGTCATAGCTTCATCAGACGCATCAAGCTGAGCCGGCTGGCTCTGATAGCTTCCTGCCATAGTTGCCGACAGCCCACCATTTAATATCGCCGAGCAGCTTGATATCCCTGCGGCAATAAGCATAAAAAAGAGTCCGAACAAGCCTATTGTTGCTATCGCCCCGATATGCTTCCTTGCGAACTCTGCTATCTTTCTTGCCATATTTGTGGTTGTCGTTGCTGCCTTTTTTGCATATCCGGCGGCTTGCTTTGCCTCAGTTGTTCCCTTCTTCAGTGCCTTGGCATATTCACGCTTGATACGCTGCTTCTGCAATCGTTTTTGTATAACCTTCTTTTTTACCTCCGGGTTATCTTCCAGATATTTCTGATACCTGAAGTTCACTTCCGCCTTGAACTGCTTCTTTTCAAGAGCTGCCACCTTATTGATTCGCTTTGTCTGCACTTCCTTGTTTATATTTTTCGCCTGAACGATAACCGCCTCCCCTGCCTCCTCAGTCCTATGGGCAGCTTCAACACCGGAATTATCCTTTTCATCTTCGGAAATCTTCTGATGAACAATGCCCTGTGCCTCCATCATCGCCCTGCGTTTAGCGGCAGTTATGGGATTATCATTCTTCGGCTTCTTAAGTACCTTATTGGTCTGAAGCTCATAAGTGACTTTCCCAGTCTTTTTATCAAAGTGCCGTACCAGCTTATATTCCTTACGCTGTGGCAATTTCTTCTTTGCTTTTCTGGTTTTAGCTCCGGCCTTTTCCACTTTCTTTTCAAGCATCTCAAGCTTATGGCTTTTCGCTGTCTCGGCTCCTGCCTCTTCCACAAATCCGGTCTTCCCATGAAAATCACCGTCAGACTGGATAAAACTATCCTTTACCCTTACACGGCTCTCATGCTGCCTGTGCTTGCGGAGTGCTCTTGTTTCCTCACGCTGAGAAGCATACTCAGTATTTTTATCATCTTCTTTTTCATGCTTGCTGAAGAATTCCTGATTAACCTTTCTACTCTTTTCTTCTGCCTGGGAAACAATATTTGCAGGTGTAGCATTAAACATCTCCTGTGCTTCGCTTA
>JAEEHY010000041.1 GCA_016281085.1 Lachnospiraceae bacterium | reverse complement strand
TTCAAACTCATAGAGAAGTTCCTTTATCCCGGCGGACTGTTTATGTTTGATTTCAATACGGTATATAAATACGAGAATGTGCTGGCAAGTAATACAATTGCCGAGAATCGCGAAAACTGCGCATTTATTTGGGATAACTACTATGATGAGGAACTGCGCCTGAATGAATACGACCTCAGTATATTCATCGAACAGGCCGAGCAGGATGTGTTCAAACGTTATGTGGAGACACATTACCAGAAGGGATATACGTTGGAGCAGATGAGGGAATTCCTCGATCAGGCAGGTCTTAAGATAATCCTTGTTAAGGATTCCGATACAAGAGAGGATCCCACAGACGAGTCGCAGAGGATATTTATTGTGGCGAGGAAGGAAAGCCAGGGTAGTTAAAGTTTACTAATCAAACGGATTATGAGATAATATAAAAGATTTGTTATTCTCTTTTTTGATTGATCTGGAGCAACATAATATATGAACAGCTATACAATAGATAAAAAGACAGAGATTACGTCAAAATTGCTTGACGAAATATATGAACAGCTTGAATTGGGCGATCCATTGGTAATTGAGCGTATCGGAAAGAAGTATGATCCGCAGAGGGATGGAATGCAGCTTTTACAGTCAGGATTTGTTCATGTGGTACAGGCAGCAGAGAATAAGGTTTCAAACGGATATACAATACATTGCATTAAAGCGGATAAACGGGATAAGCTATTGTCTGTCATAGTTCCTCTTTACAACGAAGAAGCAACAGCAGGTGAGCTTCTTGATAAGCTCATTAACAGACAATGGACAATGCCGGTCGAGTTTGTCCTGGTCGAAAGTAACAGTAAGGACAGGACAAGAGAACTAGCAAAAGAATACGAGAAATATCCCAATGTTAAGCTGGTTCTGGAGGAAAAGCCTTCAGGAAAGGGAAACGGAGTACTTAACGGTATTAAACATGCAAGCGGCAATTTTATTGCGATCCAGGACGGGGATCTTGAGTATGATGTTAATGATTATGATAAGCTGCTGGAACCTTTAATAAATGATGAGGCACTTTTTGTCCTTGGTTCAAGATACAATCGTGATGACTGGCATATGAGGAAGTTTACAGGTAAGAGAGCATGGTTGGCGGACTATCTTAATCTTGGACAGACATTACTTACCTGGCTTGTCAATACTGCTTGCGGTTGCAGGCTGCAGGATCCGTTCACGATGTACAAGATATTTCATAAAGATTGTATGTATGGGATTAATTTTGTCGGTGGAAACTTCGGACTTGACTGGGAACTGGTTATCAGGTTTATCCGTAAGGGTTATGTTCCCTATGAACTGCCTGTTTCGTACAAGGCCAGGTCTTATGAGGAGGGTAAACATATAGCTCTCATAGGAACCCCGATTGAGGGACTTAAGATGCTGTGGCACTGCCGGTTTAAATCCGGGGTGTATGATTACGGAGCAGGCCATAAGGAAACGTAGCGGATGTGGATGATATGAAGAAGGTACTGTTTAGAAGTATATTGCTGTTATTGTGTTCGATAGCATGCGGATATCTTTTCCTGGTAATAGTGTTCTGCATTCCACAGAATCGGATATTTGTAAATCTCGCGAATTCAGTATCTGTATTGGAACGGGACAGTAAAGAGGAAATGATCTTCGGCTATCCATCCAGCAGACTGGATGTGTTTACTGACGGAGCCATGTTGAATGCAACACTTCATACAAATGACGAAAGTGTGTTTAAAAGAGCTGCTGCCTGCTACCAGTATCTCTATGATGATCTTGACAGGGAACAGGCTTTCATAACATATTTTGAACCTCGTGAACCGGATGATGTTATGTCCTATCCCAGATACTGGCATGGAATACTGGTGGCCCTTAAACCGGCATTTCTGTTCTTTAATTATTCGGATATAAGAGTGATCAACTGTTTGGGACAGATTGCGGTAGTATGTTTTACAGTGTACGCATTTGTCAGAAAGCGTCTGAACAGATATATCCCGGCGGTTTTCATCATGTATTTATTTCTTATGCCGTTTACACTGCCCCTGTCTATCCAGTATTCGTCAGTGTTCTATATCGGTTTTGTTTCATTGACGCTTCTGATATGGAATTACGACCTGCTTAAGGAAGATAACAGAGTGATCTACCTGTTTTTGATGACAGGGATACTTACCAGTTATTTTGATCTTCTTACATATCCGGTATTTACACTTGGTGTACCGCTGACAGGATATGTACTGATAAGAAGTGGCGAAGACAGACACAATATCAGCTGTTATGAGAAATGGACGGGTTTAATAGCTTGTGGTGTAGCCTGGTTTGCCGGTTATGCAGGAATGTGGGCCGGGAAGATACTGGTTTCGATTCCATTTTTCGGAATGGGTTCCATAACGGATGCGTTTGATAATATAGGTAAAAGATCTGTGACGGGTGCGGCCGGTGAAGGTATCACCTATATGGATGCTTTAAATGCCAATCTGTTTATGTATAAAAACGGTTTATTTAAGAATAGCCTGATCGATTACACAGTTGTTGTGATCATTACATTGCTGTATTCTGTTCTGATCAAAAAGAGTAAGTTTAACCGGTCGGATGCTTTTTGCTTTATGTGTATAATGGTTATTCCGTTTGCGTGGTATCTGGTTACGGCAGAGCATGCCCATGTTCATGCATTTATGACATACAGGAATATGGCTGTTTCGGTTTTTGCATACTGTGTTATGATCGTAAATCTGATCGGAGATAAGGCAACAGATGATACAGTTGACGTGGATGTATGAAATTGTGTATTGACCGGAGATTTTCTGATATATATGAGCGATAAGATAAATAAAGGAACAGATGTTAAAACAATTGTCTCGGCGATAGTATTTTTACTATCGCTGTTAGTTGTTGTTTTCTTTATTTTTACAAGAGAAAGAACAATATTTAATGTTGATTATACGGACAGCCTGATATGGGCAGCGGCATCGGTTGAGGGACATTCCTTTGTAAATCATGATTTCTGGTATGCGTATATAATCCCGTTCAGTGGTTCTCTTCTTATGATCCCATTGGTGAAAATATTTGGAGTAACATATCTTGCACATGAACTTGGAATGACCCTGTTTGCATTTGTATTTGCCCTGTCATTACTGTTTGGATTTAAAAGCCTGGGAATGACTATGCAGAAGAGCCTTCTTGGTACCGGGATGATCATGCTTCTGCTATGCAGCTCATCCATAACAAGAATGATATTCTTCGGACATGTGATCCATTACAGCCTTGCCATGGTATTTACATGTGTAGCCTATATATTGTTAAGCAGGCTGGAATGCCTTTATAAAGAGAAATATGATCTTAAGCAGAAGATATGCTATCTTCTGTTGCTTCTTTGGACATATCTTTGCTGCCTTAACGGTTCATCCGCCGTTATGCTGTTCTTCTGTCCGGTGGCCGGCGCGCTAGTACTTGAGCGTATGCTGGACAGGACAGAGATAAGATTTGATAATATAAAGCTTCCGTTATTAAGACTGATCGGAATGGCTTTTGCGGGAGGAGCCGGTTTCCTTACAAAGAGATATTGTATACAACCGTATTTTGATAACAGCTATGAAGAGAGTTTTTCGGCAATCTTAAGCCACGATGAATGGTTTTTTAAGGAACAGAGCTTCATGGTCAGATTTTCCACGCTGCTGACAGACTGGGTATATGACGGAACCCCAATGCTTTCGCTTGATGGAATGCTTATTCTTCTCCGGCTCGTGCTTGCAGTTTTGCTGATAACAGTACCGTTTATCGCCCTGTTTTTTTATAAGAGATGCCAAAACAGGATGATGAGGATAGCATTGCTTGCATATTGGATATTGTTTCTTTTGACACAGCTTACATACAGTATCGCGAAGATACAGGAAGCAAATTGGCGACTGGCTGCTCTTATGGGAATGTCGATGATAGTATCGATCACCTACCTTATGTGGGTATTAAAAGAACCGTTTTACAGCAGATTTGCCTATCTTATGATCGGGGTGTTTGCCGCAGCGTCATGTGCCGGCGTGTTGTCTGTTGTCAGTATTACGCCGGACAGCAGTGTTAACGGGTATGAGCGCCTTCTTTCGGTTCTTGATGAGAATGACCTTACATATGGATACACAGAGCTGTGGGGAGGAGCGAATGTCATTACAGTATTGAGTGATTCGAAGATAAAAGCACGGGCAATACGTTTTGATGGGGACGGAGATTACAGCATCGAGCGTTATCAGAGTCAGGCATCCTGGTATGACGATCAGCCCGGAGTTGATAAGTATTATATTGTTGTACCGAATGAGCAGTTGGAGGAATGTACAGATACGCTTGTATCCAATTCAACAGAACAGATCCCTTTTGAGGAAAGCACAATTCTTGTGTTTGATCATAATCTGTTCAGGGATGGCAAGGCTGTATATACATCGGAAAAAAGCAACTGATCGGGATTTGGAACGACAGATCACAATAGACATAAAAGATAAAGGAGATAATGATGAGAAGCAATGTACCTGAGATTTTTGGCAGCATGGTGTTTAATGACGCGATAATGCGGGATAAACTTCCCAAGGATATATACAGATCACTTAAGAAGACCATAGAGGCGGGAAGAGATCTTGATATTTCCATTGCCAATGTTGTTGCGATAGCTATGAAGGACTGGGCAATTGAGAAAGGTGCCACGCATTATACCCATTGGTTTCAGCCGCTTACCGGTATTACGGCGGAAAAGCATGACAGCTTTATCTCTCCGCAGAGTGACGGACGTGTCATAATGGAGTTCTCGGGCAAGGAGCTAATAAAGGGTGAGCCTGATGCAAGTTCATTCCCTTCCGGAGGGCTTAGGGCAACCTTCGAGGCAAGAGGTTATACGGCATGGGATCCTACATCCTACGCATTTGTAAAGGATGGAGTACTGTGCATCCCTACAGCCTTCTGCTCCTATGGCGGCGAGGCGCTTGATAAGAAGACACCGCTGCTGCGTTCGATGGAGACTCTTAATGAGCAGGCGCTCAGGATACTTCGGCTCTTCGGTAATTCATCGGTTAAGAGGGTTACGACTACGGTTGGACCGGAGCAGGAATATTTCCTTGTGGACAGTGATGTATATAATAAAAGAAAGGATCTTATTTACTGCGGAAGGACACTGTTCGGCACAATGCCTCCCAAGGGGCAGGAGATGGATGACCATTACTTCGGGGCGATCCTGAGGCGTGTTCAGGCTTATATGGAGGATCTTAACGATGAACTGTGGAAGCTGGGTATCCTTTCAAAGACCGAGCATAATGAAGTTGCACCGGCACAGCATGAGATGGCACCCATATTTGACACAGCCAATATATCTATAGATCATAACCAGATAACAATGGAGATCATGAAGAATGTTGCCAAAAAGCATAACATGGTCTGCCTGCTTCATGAGAAGCCTTTTGCGGGAGTTAACGGTTCCGGCAAGCACAACAACTGGTCAATGATAACCGACGAGGGAGTTAACCTTCTTGAACCCGGCAAGTCACCTCATGAGAATGCACAGTTCCTTCTTTTTCTGACCGCAATAATCAAGGCTATTGACGAATATCAGGATCTTATGCGTGTATCAATAGCAACGGCGGGAAACGATCATCGTCTCGGAGCTTCCGAGGCTCCGCCGGCAATAATGTCGATCTTCATTGGTGATGACCTGGAGGAAATACTTGAGTGTATCGAAAAAGGTACATCATATAAGAATCAGGGTGTCGGTAAGATGGAGATAGGTGTTCATGTTCTGCCTACCTTCCCAAAGGATACAACGGACAGGAACCGTACTTCACCTTTTGCGTTTACGGGAAACAAATTCGAATTCCGTTCATGCGGTTCATCAATGTCGGTATCAGGTCCCAACACCATACTTAATACAATTGTTGCGGAGGAATTAAGACAGTTCGCGGATGAGCTCGAGCCGGCTGATGATTTTACCGCTGCACTTAATGAATTGATCAAACGTACCATTCAGGAACATAAGCGTATCATATTTAATGGGGACGGTTATTCGGAAGAATGGAAGATGGAAGCTGCAAGGAGAGGCCTGCTTAATCTGCCGACAACAGTTGATGCAATGCCTACGGTTCTTGACAGGAAGAATATCGAACTGTTTGAGAAACATGGTATTTATACGGAAACAGAGGTTAATTCAAGATATGAGATAAATCTTGATGTTTACAGTAAGACCATCAATATTGAGGCCAATACGATGATCGAGATGGCTAAACGCCAGATACTTCCGGCCGTGAATAAATATGTATGCAGACTGGCCGAGACAATGAGCATTAAACAGTCGATTGATCCTCTTTTAAAGAACGCTATGGAGAAGGATCTTGTAAAGAAGCTGTCTTCACTCGAGGATAAGGCGTATGCGCAGGTTAATGAGCTTGAAAAGCTTATTTCGAAGGCACCGTCATATGATTCCGACAAGCTTGTCTGTGCATCCTATTACAAGGACAGGATCATACCTGCGATGGAGAAGCTTCGCGCTTACTGCGATGAGATGGAAGCAAACACATCAAGCGAGCTTTGGCCCTTCCCTACTTACGGTGATCTGTTGTTTTCGGTGTAGCATCTGCTGTTCTGAATTTTTTTATTTGAAGCCGGAGTAATGCAAATATGCCGTATATGTTGCAAAATAAATTATATGATCATAGAAATACAGCTTTCAGGATATGTCTTGTGATTTTAATGCTTTTGATCACTGCGATATATGCAT
>JAEEHY010000040.1 GCA_016281085.1 Lachnospiraceae bacterium | reverse complement strand
CCAAGCTGGAGCTCCATATCATCTTCGGTTTCCACATGATTACTGATCTCGGTGACCAAACCGTTGATATGCCCGTATTCCTCTTTTTTAACCGTAGAAGGATAGATAAACACGTTCATTCCGGTCCTTATCTTCTTAACATCAGTCAGAGGAACATAGCATATAACTTCAGAGTCCTTAAGATTACCCACAAGCAGAGAAGCGACTCTGCTGCCCTTGGCAACCGCAAGACCGGTATACAGATTCATATCATAAATCTTTCCGGAGACTTCCGACCTTATATCTCCCTTACCGGCCGAATTGAGTATTGAATCCCTCTGTGCACGCAGATCGATAAGCTTGGCGGATTTCGTATTTTCAAACTGCTGTCTGTAATCTTCGGAATCACCCTCCTTCTCTCCCTCACCGAGGAGCACCTGAAGTCTCAGTTCATCAACTTCATCATTCAGTGTCTTATAAAAACTCTTGGCGTTGTTATAATTGGTCAGGGCTTCGGCATATTCTGTCGAGGCCATTGTATTTGTTGCCTGAACCCCCGATTGGGCATTCAGATACTCAAGATATTCCTTCCTGGCTTTATCAAGCGTATTATTGGCAGAATTAAGCTTCTCCTCCTCCTGCTTCATGAATTCCTCATAATCGGCTGCTTCGGCACGCGTACTTGTAACCTCCTCCATTGCAGCGTAATATGCATCATTCTCCTCGTCGGTATGTTCGGTTATATCATAATCCGCGTATTTCTCATCAAATTCATCCCTTGTTGCGTAATAGTGTTCTTTAGCGCTGATATAAGTATTCTTGGCCTGCTCATACAGATTGAAATGCGTATCGTAATCATCATTGGCCTCGGTATATTTAAGCTGTGTCTGCTCATCCGATACATTAAGAGTCGCAAAATACTTCTCCTTATATCCGAGCATGATATCTTCTTTCTGTCTTACATCTGCCGCAGCATCATTAAGCTTTTCCTGTTTAAGCTCAAGCTCCGCCCTTTTACTGTCAAGATCCTGACCGGCATTCTTGCGCTGAAGCTTTATCTGCGCCATTTCCTGTGTATCCGAGACAACTATGTCATACTCTGATTCAAAGGTCATATTTTCAACATATTGGATTCGTGTGTCGATCTGCTTTAACTGAAAGATCTCGTCTTCTGTTCCGATAGTGGCAATAAGATCTCCTTCTTTGATCTCATCACCCTCTTCAGCAAACACATTGAGTATAAATCCGTCGCCCTTAGCATATATATCCAGAGTTCCGTCGCTGTTCATATATATGCCTTTTGCATCAACGGTAGTGGGAAGCTGGCCGTTAAATCCCCATATCAGGAGCGCTCCCACAATAAGAAATGCACCTATGACGGAAAACCATATTCCCGGAGACGCCAAAACGATCATCTTATCCAGACGATCTTCCGAAGCGATCCTGTTAATGGCTTCCTTATTATATGCCCTGTTCACCCTAAACCCCATCCTATAAGATAAACTTATAATGTAATTAAATAGACTCCCAAGGGCATTATACGCTATATATAGTCCATATATCAACTGTTTTTTTCAAGATGTTGTGGTTTTGTTTGTATCAACGTTTATCCTTATCGGGAAATTCAGTTCCGAAACATATGATATTGTCTCTCCTTATGAAACCCGGATAATAACCATACTAAAAAAGGAGATTAGATAATATATTATGATTTATAAAGCAGATGTAGGCATAAATTTAAAGATGCATTCAGTGAGTTTTTTTGATATACTGAACTTATATATGATGTCCGGCTCTATACATCCACAGAAGGGATAATCTGTGCAGGAAACAGGCCGAGGGAGGAATATTATGGATCAGATATTCGACGGAACCAATTTTATGCGCGAAATACTGGGATGGATCATGAATTCGATCGGGTATTATCTGATACTGAAAAAGTGTGGGGGGAAGCCGATTCTCGGTCTCATACCCGTAGTTCGTGAATATCAGATAAGTCTTTGTGCAGACAAAGAACCGGAGGGAAGAAAATTCGCGATCGTAACAGCTTTAGAGATCGCAGCCGTCATTGTTGTGGAAGTTGCGAGTCTGGAATCGTATCCTGGCGGGCCTGTTACAATAGTAGCTTCTATCCTGCTGCTTTCGCTGTTTTTAACCAGTCTTGTATATCAGTTCCGTATTTATGACGGTCTGTGCCAGGTCTTTGGAAGGAGAAAAAGATGGCTGTGGCTCTGGTTCTTTGCTGAGCCCGTAATTGCACTCATATGGGGTATTTCCAAATCGTTCGAGCCAAGGAAACAGCTTGAAGTGATCGATGCGGATGCCGGAGCCAAAGAGTCCGGAGTTATCGTAAAGGCCGTAGATGACGGACTTACCATCAACATAGAGAACCGTACAACAATAGATTTCTTTCAAAAGAAATATCTTCTGAAGGATATTCATCTCAGGATACCGAAAGGACATATGGTTCTTCTGCTCGGAGGTTCGGGCGCCGGGAAGACAACCTTTGTAAATGCTGTTACAGGTTATGAAAAGGCTGATGCTTCGATAATCCTTAATGAACAGAACATATATACCGAATATGCAAAAATGAAATATGATGTCGGTTTTGTTCCTCAGCTGGATCTTATGAGAGGAAATGATACCGTTTACAGGACACTTGCAGATGCAGCGACCTTAAGACTTCCTTCGGGAATAACAATATCCAGGAGAAAGAAGAGGGTTCTTGAAGTCCTTGAAGAGTTCGGACTGGCCAGTATCCAGCATTCACTGGTTGAAAAGCTTTCAGGCGGACAGAGGAAGAGACTTTCCATAGCCATGGAATTCATTTCTGATCCGTCACTGTTTATCCTTGACGAACCCGACTCGGGTCTTGACGGCGTTGTGGCAAGGGGACTTTTTGAGAAGCTTCGTTCCATTGCGGATATGGGAAAGATCGTTATCGTGATCACACATACACCGGACAGAGTTATAGATCTGTTTGATGATGTTATAGTACTTGCCAAGGATGCTTCAAGGACAGGACGTCTTGCATATTACGGTCCGGTTGACAAAGCATATGATTTCTTTGGTAAAGATTCGATGGAAGATATCCTGCTCACGATCAATCAGATCGACGAGGGAGGGGAAGGACGTTCAGATGAATTCATAGAGAAATACGCTGAAAAAACTCTGGAAACTGAGAGAAAGGCGGTCTGACACATGAATGAGCAAAATAATATTAATAATATAGCTGAAACGGAAAACTCAATAAAGCATAGAGGAAGGTTTTCACAGGTTTTTATATATCTCGGAAAGCTGTTCAGAATGTTCATATTCCAGAATGACTGGAAGGTACTTCCCATGTCTGCCGTTATTTCGGGGCTTGTCTCCTACGTTGTCGGTGCCAATCTGTTTAAGACTCAGGAAGGTACACTGATGGGTACTTTTGCCCTTTCATGTATCTGTATCTGGAATGGTTTCTTTAATTCCATTCAGGTTATCTGTCGTGAGCGTCCGATCATAAAAAGGGAACACAGATCCGGAATGCATATATCTTCTTACATCTGTGCCCACATGATATATCAGGCTTTCCTTTGCCTTGGTCAGACTATAATTACTATATTGGTATGTACATTGACGAAAGTTACTTTTCCCGATGAGAGCCTTTTCACATCATGGGCAATAGTTGATATAGGGATAACTCTTTTTCTGATAACCTATTGCGCGGATATAATGGCTCTTATGGTTTCCTCTGTTGTTCATACTACGACAACGGCAATGACCATAATGCCGTTCCTGCTGATCTTCCAGCTGGTGTTCTCAGGAGGCTTCTTCCAGCTGAATGGTAATATGGTAAACAGGATTAAAGAAACTACCATATCAAAATGGGGACTCACGGCACTGTGTTCGCAGGGAGATTATAATAACAAACCCATGGTCACGCTTTGGAATGCCGTTTCGAAATTTCAGGATGTTGATGCTTCCGATTACCTTGTGGCTCTGGAGGACTATACTGATGAGGAACAGCCGCAGGAAATTATCCCGGTTAACGATCTTGATTTTAATACAGTGTCGAAGAAGGAGTTAAAGCCGATAAGGGATTTTATGGTATATGCCCAGGAATCGGGTGCCAAGGATCAAATACTTGACTGGAGCGGTAAAAACAATCAGAATCCGAATTATGCTTTTGAAAGTGATATTGTACTTAAGTGCTGGGGACGGCTTATCCTGTTTATTATAATATACGCATCTATCGCCGTTATAAGTCTTGAATTCATAGACAGGGATAAGAGATGATTCGGAATACTTTGTACAACGTTATTGATTCAGATGTGGAGTTCCTACTTCGACATCAGCCGGTTTATATTCTTTATCATTATGGATATGGTTCCATCCGGATTGGTGATGAACTCCACACTGTCATTATTATTGTATTCATCCATAGGAATATTTATCTCTATCCCTGTGTCCGTTTTAAGGTACTGTTTATGGTACCTTCTTACAGTGGTCTCGTTCTGCGGACGGATCTCGTCCTTGACCATATTGTACTTCCCCAGTTTCTCTTCGAACTCCTCTTTGACCGTAGGATATTCCTCATACAGCTTCTCACTTATAACAGCGGGGGTTATTGCCCCCTCTTCCCTTATCTGGCTTTCGATAACAGCCTTGCTCTCAAGCTGCTTTTCGATATTGTCCTCAAAGTATTTATGATTGATCTGATCCACGGTCTTCTCGACTATCTTCATCCTTGTTCTCTGTGACATCTTCGCATGGCACTTAAGATAAACCTCCGACAGATAGTTCGTATTAACTCCGTTTACCGGATATTTCTTCTCAACGATCTTTATGGTATAGTCTTCAAGATCTATTATCACAGCCTCGGTCAGCTTGGAACCCGAAGCGGGCAGTGTCGCATGCTGCATGATTATGGCATTGTAGTTACTGCCGTCATCGGCATTCTGCGTCATATGCACGAAGCTGTCCTTGTAATTCATCTTAAGCAGGGCAAGATATGACTTCCCCTCATTCATAAAAGTGACAACGCAGAAATCAGCAGATGGGATATCGGGATTGGCACACATGATCTCATACAGCTTAGTTGCCGCCGCCTTGCTGAATTCGATCAGATCGTCCTCACTGAAATTCTTTACAAGGTCAAACATTTCCGATCCCGCTTCATCATCAAATACGCATGTCTTAAGATCATCTCCCGAAGCAACCTTGTGTATATGCGCCCTCAGAAGGTCATTCAGCTCCTCATGTCTTTCCAGGACATATTCCGACAGTATTGGCATTCCAACGCTTGTCTCCAGTATATGTACTATCGCATTTGTGATTATGATCTCATCCTTTTGCATGTTATCTCCATATCAAAAATGTATTTTCTGTCTGACATTCCGGTTTAATCCCTGAGAACCATGTTACGGCGACGTTTCTTATCGGCATACATAAGAATATCCGCCTCCGTAAACAGCTCTCGAAGATTAAGCCCCTCTTTCGCTTTGAACTTAAGACAGCCTGCCGAAACCCCCAGATAATACGGCAGTCCCGATCCTTCATTTAATTCATCGCAGTATTTGTGTATTTTCTCGATACAATCGTTCACATCAAAATCATCGGGCACAGTGAATATCACGGAAAACTCATCTCCGCCCGTACGTCCTATGACCGGTTTATAGTCACCCAAAACGTTCTCGAGGACCTCGGTAGTAAGCCTTATTGCATGATCGCCTTCTCCGTGTCCGTATGTATCGTTTATCTGCTTGAGGTGGTCAAGGTCCGCCATAAGAACAGCAATGCTTGATCCTATATTCCTCTCCAGTATCTTGTTTTCTTCTCTTAAGAAACCTGTACGGTTAAGCACTGCCGTAAGGGCATCATGATTGGCCTGATAATCAAGCTTCCTGTTATTCTCCTCAAGCCTCCTGCGTGCCGTTCGCTCCGCCGAAACAAGATCCAGATACCTGAGTCCCAGTCCTATTTCAAGAGCCTGTATATAATAATGCTCTATCTCTTCGTATTTGATCTCCAGTTCCATGATACCGTACTGGAACTGTTCAAAGAAAAGCAACAGCACAACATTACATCCGCCAAGCCTTGAATTATCTTCCTCCTGCTTATCCAAATGTATTATTGGTGCCTTATCTTCATCATAGATATGACTGATACCGTCCCTGCACTCGATTATTACCTTCAGTTCCTCAGGCATCCATATGGGACCCCCCTTCTGTATGATACGATAGGGATCCGTCAACAGAAGGCGGGCACCGCTAAGCTGTTCTATCTCCATGAGTGATGCGATCATATGAAGATAACTCTTGCGGTTACCGGCATTTAACATAGCTCTGTTCATGTTTGCTCCGGAAAGAAGCCTCTGACGCATGTTCTGAAGTTCAACAAATCTGTTTATCAGCTTATCGCTGCCTTCGTCGGCTGATTTATTCTCAGCCTTTTCACTGCACTTCTTACATCCGCAGGAGCCCCTTACGATCATCTTGGGATGATATACATATGAGTCGGGCATGTTACCGCTTAACATTTCCATGGCAAGCTCAACCACCTGCTCTGACATATCATGAAAATCCTGCCTGATAGTTGTAAGCGGTGGATCGAGATATTCCGCAACACTGATATCATCGAAACCGGTCACCAACACGTCTTCACCTATCTTACAGCCGTGTTTCTCGGCCACGCGGTATACAGACAGTGCCATTTCATCATTGGAAGACACGATCGCATCCGGATGTCCTCCGTCCCTGAAAAGGGGTTCGATCAGCTCGTCTATACTCGCTCCGTAATTACCCTGAACGAAATCGGCCTCATCAAACTCAAGACCATACTTATCCATGGTTTTGAAAAAGGCCTCTTTCCTTTCAATCGCACTCTGATTTTCCTTTGGACCCGAAATAAAAGCAATCCTTTTGCAGCCATGCTCCGTAATAAGATGTTCCGTACACTCACTGATACCGCTGCCATTGTCAAGGATCTGACTGCGTCCGTACGGACAATCCCTCTTGTTTTCAAGAAAGATCGTTGGAACCTTGGGAAGCATATCAAGGACCTCATCGGCCTCTTCCTTCGTTCTGCTGATAGTCAGGGTACCTCCGGACACTATCAGAAGATCGAAGTCCTCATAACGGCTGTAAGCAGACAGACTTGAATACTGATAGTCATATTTACTTCCCGCGTCCATGACCTCATTCTGATAGAAATGATTCTCTGTCCCTATGTAGAAACTGACGGAAATGCCCTTCTCCTCAAACATTTTCCACAGCTCCTTAACCAGTTGCTGTGTTCTGTTGGCCATATAATTCCAAAACATACAGCCAATATGGATCTGTTTATCATCATCCATAACACATGTCCCCCGTTATCCGAATTTAACCTAACATGATTGAATCCTAATATTGGTGATCGCCACCTGGTCTCCCGTAAGTGCAAGATAAACATCAGGCGGGTCATGTTTCGCCACCGAAGTAAAGCTTAAGTGTATGCCTGCATTAGATGATGTCACGGTGACAGCATTACCGTCCCTCTTTACCCGGACATCCCAGTCAAGACCGGAACGGTTACGCTCTTTCCACTTATCCCAGTTACCAAAGTCATTATCCCTTGTGACAGTTATGCTGTTGTCGGCAAGATTGTTGGAATCCCAATCCTCGCCGTCAAGCCTTACCACTGCATAGTCATCAAAGCCTTCACCTCCGGGCCTGCCATCATCGGAATAGAACAGATTGACAAAGGGACAATGCCAGACAAGCCTTGCCGTCGGCAGGCTCATCGAATGGAAGGTGATCCGCATATCCCCGGTAACGGGCATGGCTTCCGAATAGGTCGACCTCCATCCGTCTACCTGAACATTGGGAATATCACCGGCAGGAACATTGATGTAGCTTATCTCCTCGGCAATCCTTTCGATGCTGTCATCCGCAACAGGAATATCCGAATTCATTAATTCAACATTGCTGATATCGCAATATTCACCTGTGATGCCGATATACGCATAGCGTGTGCTGTCTTCAAGCGCTATCGTTATTTTCATGGTACGGTATTTGGTTGTGATCCTTATGAACAGATGATCCCTGACCCTTACGCCGTAAATATCGTATTCAATTCCTTCCCTGTTAAGCATTCCGTAATCGGGAGAGTCATACGCTTCATTATCTGTAAATTCGGTCTTTATCTTGCGGGCAGCGCCCTTTTCTATATGGTCGTCCAGACGTATTGTTGCATACTCCGTGTAAACAAGATCACGCTTCACAAATTCATCTTCATGGACACGGGCATCCAGTGAATCGAATATTATCAGAGTCGGAATACTGTGTTTGTATGAATGTTCATCCATACCACGACTTATAAAATGTATGTTCACCGGATTCTGCGTCAGCCATATACCTTCAGATACCCTCTCCCTGAACCTGTAGCAGCTGAGGCTCGAGCGTCCGGCAAGAACGGATACCTTATCCTTTTCTTTCATATTGTAGTCAATATCGCTGTCAAGCATGCTTAACATGATATGGGCATATACGGGATCGAACTGGGTTCCCGACCCCTTGACCAGCTCCTCCCTGACCTTGTGCTGGGGAACCGTGTCCCTGTAGCTTCTCTTCGAAGTCATGGCATCATAGGCGTCCGCAACGGCAATGATCCTTGCTATCCAGGGAATATCTTCACCCAGAAGTCCTTCGGGATATCCCTTACCGTCATATCTTTCATGATGGTAATTGGCTCCTATACTTAAGTACGGGGACTGGCTGATGCTTGACAATATCTGTCTGCCGATAACAGGATGAGTCTTTATTACGGCAAATTCCTCATCCGTCAGCTTTCCGTTCTTGTTAATGATACTGTCCGGTATACCGATCTTACCGACATCATGCAGCAGGGCAGAAAAGTATACTTCGTTAACTTCATCTTCACCGAGACCCGAAAGCCTGGCGATCTCTCTTGAATACTCCGCCACGCGGGTTGAATGACCATGTGTATATGCATCCTTTGCATCTATTGCACTGGCAAGAGCCTCCGCTGTCTGTTCAAACAGCAGATGCATGTTCTTACGCTCTTTCCTCAGCATATTGATTTCAATCTGATTGGCACGTTCCACGGTCCTGTTCATATCTATGAAGGAGAACACATAAAGAAGCACGACCATCCCTACCATCGACATATTGGTAAGAGAAACACCGTAACAGAACAGCTGTACTATGGATGCAAGAAAAGTACCGAACGCGAACATAACAAGCGGGATCATAACCCGCATCCTCAGCCGCCGCCTTTGTATGATTATGGTGATCATGAGCATGACAAGTATGATGGTGGGTATCGCATAGCATACGATTATCCCCGGAGAGCGCGTGTATCTGTTCCGGTCATCAAAGGTATAATACAGTCCCGTGAACTGCGATACGACAATGAGAACCTCTCCGATTATGACCATAATCCGGCTGCATATTAAGAGCTTCGGAACTTCGGTCATTCCGCCTTCATTCATATAAAGGTCAATAAGGTAAACAGTAAAGGCCCACAATGCCGACAGCGACAGGGCAAATACAAGAAAATTGGATATCCTGACCATATAATATCCGGTAACACTTGTGTCTCCTCTGTATATATAGGCGTATCTGTCGCTAATAAGGAGAAGAAAAACACTCAGTTCAAGTGCTGCCATACTCAGCTTTCGTTTTCCGGTCAGTGCTTTTGAAATGCACGTAAAGAAGATTGTCATTCCTACAACACCGATCAGTATGAGCATCATATTTAATTGATTATTTTGAAGAAATCGAATAATCATATAAAAATTATAGGTGTTTAAGCAAAAAAAGTCAAAACTGTTGTAACGGTTTTTGGCATATACAGCATTTCGTATATCAGCATGGATGTTTTATTCAAAAATAACTTCATCATTAAGTTATGGACGTGATATAATACCTGTAATAAGCAAATTATGATCATTTGTGTTCCATCAAATGATCCGTGTGTCGATACTATTCATTTATTAGGGGAACAACTATGCATACTTTTATTATGGGACTGATCATACTAATTGTCGGAGGCGGTCTGTACGGGAATTTGTGTCAGCGCGTTTTTGGACCTGACGACAGGGAAACACCGGCATACGCCAAAAATGACGGAGTTGATTACGTCCCCATGCCTTTATGGAAGAACACTCTCATAAATCTGCTGAACATAGCGGGAACGGGACCGATACTCGGACCCATACAGGGAATACTGTTTGGACCGATAGCATTTATAACCATTCCTGTCGGATGTGTTATCGGAGGAGCACTGCATGATTATTTCATCGGAATGATATCCGTACGTGAAGGCGGTATGCAGATGCCCGAAATAGTAAAGCAGAATACGAATCCCGCAATACATAAGCTGTATACGGTATTTGTCTGTCTTGTTCTCTTTCTGTTAGGTGTTGTGTTCATCTATACGCCTGGGGATATTATGGCAACACAGATATTCGGATTTGACGGAACAGCAGGCGAAGCTTCTACCTGGATCATATACTCGGTTATATTCATATATTATCTTTTAGCGACACTGTTTCCGATAGACAAGATCATAGGAAAAGTATATCCCTTTTTTGGTGCAGTACTCCTGCTTTCTGCGATCGGAATATTTTTTGCACTGTTTTCAAAGCATACAAAGCTAATTGATCTTATCGTTACCAGGGCTTCCTCTCATACATTTTGGGGAGGTTTTTTTGCAAACGTATACCCCATTTTGATTTTTATCATTATATTTACCGTATTCATCCTGGCATACAGATGGTTATCCCGCTTTCTCAGATCGGATAAGATCATCGGCCGGGCATATTTTGTCTTTGGGCTGATTTTGATCGTTTCGGCAATCGGACTGCTGATAATGCTTTTTGTAAGAAATTATTCTCTTTTAAATATATGGGACGGTTGGGAGCTTAACGGATTTAATTTCGGAGAATACTTTACGGCACAGCATTTTATTCCGAATTTCTTTGTAACCGTAGCCTGCGGAATTCTGTCCGGATTTCACGCGACTCAGACAACTCTGGTCTCAAGGACTATGGAAAAAGAAAAGGAAGGCAAGGCAATATTCTATAATATGATGCTTGCCGAAGGATTCATAGCATTGGTGTGGGCGGCTGGAACGATGGCCATGATCGGACTGGGGGCAAATGCATCCGGCATCACAATGGAAATGACTGACAGCGGATATGCATATTTTGCAACCATCGGCGGAACACTTAAGAAGATAAACGCCACCAGCGTAGTGGGTATCGTATGCCGTAATATGCTTGGTCCCATAGGCGGACTCGTTGCAATACTTGGAGTTATTCTCCTTCCCATAACAAGCGGAGACACTGCAATGAGATCACTTCGTCTTATCATTGCCGACACATTCCACATTGATCAGGACAGGCCAAGGGATCGTATCTTACTGGCATTACCTGTTTTTGCAGCTGTTTATGCCGTACTGATCTGGGCCAAAAATGACAGTAACGGCTTTAACACCATATGGAGGTATTTCGCATGGTCCAATCAGACGCTGGCTATTTTTGCGCTTGCGTCCATTCTCATATGGCTCATGAAGCATGAACGGAAGAAATATTTATGGATGCCTCTTATACCTCTTGCTTTTTACTCTTTTATAACCTGTTCATATATATGCAACGCAAAGATAGGCTTGTCAATGCCCTACAATACTTCTTTAGTAATAGGGGCAATATTTGCTACGGTAATTACGGCAGCAGTGATATTTAAGGGAAGCCGCAAGAATGATCAAAACCAATAACATGGGAATGACATGGGACGGTTCTTTTGTCATATGACATTATCAATGGATCTCACAATTAAATATTCATTCCTGAATTGATAATAAAAGTATAGCCCGGATAATACTCATTCAGTTCTTTTCTCATTATTTCCCTGGTTCTCCCGTGGTTCCTGTCGGAATAATCATGAACTATGTAGAAAGCCGCTGTCTTATTCTCTGTATCGAGCATGAATGAGTGTATTCTTGAAATATATCTGTGTTTTCTTGATATCTCAATTATCCTCTCTACCATTTCATCAGCCAGAGGGGAATCTGTATTTTTTCCTACTATCCCGACGGATGTCAACGTCAGTCCTTGTTCAAGAGCATTCTTTTTGATCTTAAGCGTTAACCTGTTGATATCTGAAGCTTTCATATTTTCGTCAACCTCAATATCAACGGCTCCGACATTAAACTCCTCTCCATACTTATGGATTACCAGATTGCATACATACAGAACACCTTCTTCCGTTGCTATCATGTTCAAAATCTTCTTTTTAAATTCGGGATCCACCTTTGTTCCGATAATATTTGCAACGCACTCTCTTACCATGGTTATGCTTGTTTTGATTATCAGTAAAGCTATAATAAGGCACAGATAATGCTCAATATCCACTCCGATCAGCCTGTAAGTCAGGATTCCCACCAGAATGGAAACAGCAATAAGTGAATCACTCAGGCTGTCGATACCGGCTATCACCAGAACGGATGAATTGATCCTTTGTCCCTTATACCTCATAACAATACCGTATATAAGCTTGCATATAAACGAAGCCATCATTACAACAATACTTAACATGTTATATGCAGGAGCGTCATGAGGATGTATTATGCTTCCTACCGCTGTCAAAACTCCTCTGATACCAACATACATTACACCCGCTGTTATGAACATGGTGCAAACATATTCTATCCGTCCGAAACCGAACGGATGACTCTCATTTGCATTTTTAGAGCCCATTTTTGCTGAAAAAATGGAAATGATCGCAGACAAAAGGTCAGACAGACTGTTAACTCCGTCAAGTATGATTGCATGCGCATTGATGACCAGACCGACCAATATTTTTCCGAGGGAAAGGAACAGATTCATAACAATACCTATCATACTGTACCTTATAATGACCCCGTTTCTGTTTTCCTCTTTTAAATCCTGTTTATTATTCATCTTACCCTTATTTGAAACATATGTTTCACTTCTGACTCCGTGTAAAAATACGATATGACATGGGACGGTTCTTTTGTCATATATTTATCTCTTTTTGCCAGGCCGCAATAAGCCTGTTTATGTTCCAGGCTGCGTTAGCCGGACTTGTAGACGGCAGGCAGACGGCCTTAATACCGGTTTTTTCTTCAATGTATTTTCTATAGTATTTCTCTGCAGTTTTTCCGTTTACAAAAATACCCTTAATATCTGCTGTTTCCAAAATCTCTGAAAGATCATTCGGGGTTACGTTTTCTATACTCGAATCCGATGATCCTTTAATATCACAGGCTCCGATCACATCCCACAGCGCTACCCCATGCTTTAACAGGAATGACTTTTTCCGTGCGATCGTATCAGGTATCTCATCATCAAAAACCCCTGCCATAACCTTCCAGAAACGGTTCTGCGGATGCCCGTAGAAAAACTGCTGTTCCCGTGATTTTACCGAAGGAAAGCTGCCCAGTATGAGAATTCTTGACCGCTTATCAAAAAACGGTGGTATCGGATGGATTATATGCTGTTTCATTTTTTTCTCCGATTTTGTCATGGGAACATCTCTACAGATCAAATATACTCATCTGCCTGTATTTCTCCGGAAGATCGTTCATGAACCCGAAGCATTCCTCAGGACTTGACATGATACCGTTTTCCTTGCATATCCTTTTGAATACTGCTGTCAGATTACGTGCGTTTGGGCTCGGAAGATCATATGAATTTCCGTACTGCTTAATATATCGCTCCTTCATTCCGGGAAAATGCTTATCAAGCGCCGCATAATAGTATTCCCTGTCCCCTTCCCTAAGAGTCAGTCCCATGCCGAAATCTATGATACCCTTTACTCCGACACGAACACATTCATTCAATATAGATGTGATGTTTTCTTCTGTATCGTTAATAAACGGCAGGACAGGCGTGATCCACACTATTGTCGGAATGCCTCTTTTGCGCATCTCCTCCAGTACTTCTATCCGACGTTTTGTATTACAGACATTCGGTTCCAATATCGCACACAGGTCATCATCATAGGTAGTAAGAGTCATCTGTACCACACATTTTGCAGATCGGTTTATTTCATCAAGCAGATCTATATCCTGAAGGATCAGATCCGACTTAGTCTGTATGGCTATACCGAAACCGTATTGTTTTATGATCTCAAGGCACCTTCTTGTAAGTCGAAGGTTCTCTTCACAGTGCATATATGGATCGGACATAGCCCCTGTTCCGATCATACACTTTCTTTTCCTTGATCTGAGTGCCTTTTCAAGCAGCTGCGGAGCGTTCTGCTTTACTTCTATATCCTCAAAAGGATGCTTAAACTGATAGCATTTACTTCTGCTGTCGCAGTAAATACATCCATGGGAACATCCTCTGTAAATATTCATTCCATAATGCCCACTGCTGCCCGTCAATATTCCTTTCGCATCCACAAAATGCATATAAAAACACTCCTGTTTTAGCAATAGTGATTATATTCTACCGTTCCATGTCCGCTTTTAGTGTATCATCAATGGGCTGTTTCTTCAAAACCTATCTTTACGTTGACAGATTCCTAATATTTCTTCCTTAACTTTATCGGCAGTTTTTTCATTCTTCAACACAACAATGTCCCGTAAACAGGAACCAGCTTAATAGAAATCATGAATTTCTGTTTCTTCAATGCCGTAAAACCCACATAAACACCGGCTTTCAGGCATAAAAAAGGAAGCTGATGATCAGCTTCCCAATCCAGCGCCACCAGGATTCGAACCTGGAAATGACGCCCTAAAGGACTAGCTTCGCGTCGGAGTCAGAGTCCTTATACGAAATTAATTCCGTATCGCTTATTTGCTGAACTCTGACTGCATGCAAAACTTACATTGACCTATGGATTGACCTATTATATTTCAAACTCATCCTTATTGCGGTTTGCACGGATATCAGCCGCCAACTCGTACTGAGTTCCAATATTTGTCACATCAAATTCTTTAACGCAATAGGCAATCCATTCATATTCTTCATACAAAGCATCTATCAAAAGATATATATCCTGAGAATTGATCTTTTGTTGTGAAACATACCCGGAACCCTGTTTATGATTGAAACCATGATGCCTAAAAAACATTCTCATATCATAATAGGCTTTGTGATAATCCTTAGACGGGTGATGCTCATTCAACAGTTTGGTATCAAGGTCAAAATTTATTGCCTTAAAATATAGTCTCTCCAATACTATGCACTCACCTTAACTCTGCTGCCATCATAGTGAAGTAGATCTTCCACACTGAAATCCTCCGGATCGTCAACATCATCACTATTACACAATAACCAAGTAGAAACATTTTCAGAAAACCACTCCTGCTTTCTTAATCCATTATAGATGCGGCCAAACTTCGCAAAATCCCTCGGATCACAACTTCCCTTATATTCCAAATTTCCATCAACATCTTCTCTGCTATATCCGTATCCTGCGAAAATTCGATCGAGACCGGCATATACACGTTCAAGAGTATATTTCTTTTCTATTTCAATTTTATTATCATTCATTCTTATTATCATCTTTATCATAATCGTTCTTCTCGCTTTCTGAAAAAACCGACGTAATCCGCCTCTAGAAGAGCCATGTTGGTTCTATTAACACTAATATTATCTTATAAACTATCTTATGGTCAATATCTGTGGGCAAAATCACAAATTCGTGATATCAATCCACACAGTTTACTTCCGGTGTCCGTAAATTTTGAATTGTTACACCACTATAGTTTATTAATTTATTGTTCTCTTTATAATGACCCTTTCTGTGCTTCAATGATCATTGAAATTTCTGAAAGGTTTCCACCTAATGGCATTTCCAAGACATCACACTTATAGGCTTTGCCTACTTTTCCTGACCATATTCCGCCAAATGCTATCGATGTCTTTTTATCATCCCATTCGGCATATCTAACCACACCTTTTCGGTTTTTTAGGTATGCAGCAAACTTGCTACATCCAATGGAGTGTTCATTTGCTTGAACAACTCCACCTGCTTTTTAAGACAATTACATACAGTCCATTGCCCATGACGCTTATGGGCTTTGACCATCCGT
>JAEEHY010000007.1 GCA_016281085.1 Lachnospiraceae bacterium | reverse complement strand
TACCGTTCTTATCCCTGAAGAGGATGAAGGTCTTATTACCCGTAAGCTTCGTTGTCTCCTGTGACAGTGTATTGAGGAAGCCTCCTCTTATAACTGCCTCGTTGCCGTTTGCGGTCTTAGTCATCGGAAGCTCGGTGCTTGTGTACTCACCGGAAGCCTCATCACCTATTACCTCAACCAGCTTGTAGGTGTATTCATAATTATCGCCGCCTGTCTTCTTATACAGATCAAGATTTCCGAATGCGAAATTAACCGAACCGTTCGTAAGTGTAGCACTCTTTATCGGAGTCTTGTCCATAACTCCCTTAACTGCGGAGTCTCTGTACAGCTCGATCCTAATATCCGGATACTTGTAGTCGGGCGATACATTTCCTGCATTATCCTTAGGTGCGATCCAGTCCTTCTTACCGATTATAACAGTGGTACCTTCTCTGTAGTCATACATCGACTCTTCACGGATCACACCGCTGTCACTCTTCACGCAGGAATCATCGATCTTAAATGTTATATCCTCTGCAATCGCATAACCTTCAGGTGCCTTGGCCTCATGCAGCCTGTATGTACCCTTAGCCAGCTTGACTGCTATAACCTTGGCGTACTTTGCAGCTTCCTCTTCATCTATATTCCTTGTCGAGAGAAGTACCGGCTTGTCACCGCTCTCCCACTCGGCAACCTTCTCATTTGCTTCATTGTAAAGCTCAAGTGAAGCTCCTGCAAGGTATCTGCCGGTTGCTATATCCTTCTTGGAAAGCTGTATCTCAAGAGGCTTGTCGTGCATCACTACGGGATTGGGAACCGTTGTTCCATTATCGTCTATACTGAAGGTTACATCCTCAGCAAGCGCATATCCGTAAGGAGCTGTTATCTCTCTTAAGATGTAAGACTTTCCGGCTTCAAATCTGGTACCGAAAAGAATGTTGTAATTCGAGAATGCCTTCTTCTCATCATCCGAAAGCTTCTTCTCATCTTCAACAGGCACGATGACCGTCTGCTTCTCTCCGGACTTGAACTCTATAACCACCTTGCCGCTATCATCGATTATCTGCAGTGTAGCACCCGGTAATTCGGCTCCGCCTGTTACTGCCTGCTTGGAGATGACTGCCTTGATCATCGTATCAAACACATTTACAGACTGGGTTACAAGACCGTTCTCATCTGTCTTCTCGAATTCTGAGTAATCCTTAACGGTGAAGTACAGATCCGATGCCTTAATATAACCTGCCGGCGCCTTGGTCTCAACTACCTTGTAGCTTCCGCCAACCTTAAGCAGACCGTAATCTATGAGTACTGCTCCACTCTCGGGAGATACCCACGAGAATATCTGCTTGAACTCATCTCCGTCCTTTTCATACAGCGCAAGCTCTGCTCCCTGAACATAATCACCGGCTTTACCGCTTAATCTCTTCTTGCTGATCTCAACCCTTATCGGGCGGTCAAACATTGTAAGAGTTGCTGCTTTGCCCGAAGCTGTGGGAACTGTGCTTACTGTAGCGGATGCCGATGCATCCTTAACAATACTTATTGTTCCGTCACCCTTCACAGTGAAGGTAATAGGCTCTGCCGTATAGTAACCCTTAGGAGGATCCGTTTCCTCAAGTGTGTAACTCTTACCTGCCGTAAGTGCAGCCTTAACCGTATGAGGCTTACCTGTACTGTTCCAGGTTTCGATGGCCTTATCACCATCCATGATCCTGAGTGCCGCTCCGCTGAGCTCTGTGTCTGTACCCATTTCCTTCTTGGATATGGATATGTTAAGCGGCGCATCCTTCATGATCACGGTCATTCCGTTACCGCTTCCTTCAACCGCTGCATTGGCGGATGCCTTAACGCTTCCGTTTGCATTTACGCTGAAGACAATATCTTCACTCAGGCCATAGCCGACAGGTGACATATCTTCATGTATCACATATGACTTTCCTGCCTGAATACCATCCTTGATTTCATCTCCGATCTCAATAAGCCTGGATGTTGTTCCGCTGGTCCATGAGAGCAGTGCTTCACCGGCCTTTGCGCCCTTATCATCCGCAGCATACAGGGACATCCTTGCGCCTGCAAGCTCTTCGCTTCCGCCTACGGTTCTCTTTGAAATAAATACTCTTATACTCTCATCACTTATCTGGCAGATAAGCGGTGTTGTAAGCGAAGCACTTACTGTAGAAGCATCAAGTACAACCTTATTGCTCTTAGCCGCCTCGCCCTCGGGAAGTGCATATCCCTTAGGTGCCTTTGTTTCCTTGAAATAGTAGCTTCCCCATTCAAGATCCTTAACAACCAGCTCCTTGCCTTCAATAAGTTCTGCCAGCTTCTCGCTGTCCATAAACAGCTCTCCGTTCTTATACAGTTCGAATGCCGCATCGCTTATGTCAAGCCTGTCTATCGATCCGTCAATGGTCTTTCCAAACTTCTGCAGGCAGATGCTTCCCTTTGCCTTCGGATTGGGAACCTCTATTGCCTCAATTGTCTCTCCGTTCTTGTATATGGGAACGAACTTCTCTTCCTCACCTTCGGGAACCATGTAATCCTCGGTAACCTCGAAGTTGTATCTGTCTGTTGTTGCCACATATCCTGCGGCTGCTGCAGACTCTGCATTCTCAAGGAAGTAGTAGCTTCCCATCGGAAGTCCTGTAACCTTTACGATACCCTGTGCATCAGATACCGCGCTTGTTACGAACTCATCATTCTCAGCATTGAAAAGATCAAATCTTATATCCGAAATCCTGTCATTGCTGAAAGGATCGATCTTTATGAACTTAACCGATGCCCTCACCTGTGAGTTAACAAAGGTGAACTGTATGGGCTCCTCAATGCTGTTACTCTTATCAATCGTAAATCTTAACTTAAGACTGCTTACAACATAGCTGCTTCCTGCAGGTATAGACACTTCCTCAAAGTGATAGTCGCCATACTCAAGCCTTCCTATCACATCCGCAGTTATGATTCCGTCCTCGTCAGTCTTATAGGTTCCGAGCTTCACCTGTTTGCTGTCATTAATAAGTGCGAACTCAACACCGGCAAGTGACTCGGGCTGTTTGCCGAAGAATACCTTCTTAAGACTCACATAACCGTAACCCTTATCATTGTATACCCTGGTCTTCTGCGGCTGCATTATCTTAGCGGTAGCATTCCAGTTACCTGCACCGACCGTAAGACGGCTGCTCTCAACCTTATTTGTTTCGCTTATTGCCTCATATCCATCCGGAGCCTTGGTCTCTCTGAAGAAGTATGTTCCCCAGTCGACATTATTAACCGTGATCTTACCGTCTGCACCGGTGACAAATACTCCGCCCTGTGCTCCGTACTGCGATGATACATCCGTCTCACCGTCGGCATCGATCCTGATAAGCTTGAACTCAGCTCCCGCAAGAGGAGTACCCTTTTCCCTGTCAAGCTTCTCAAGTTCCAGGCTTCCGGGAAGCTTCTTATTCTTGATTGTACCTATGCTTATGGTCTGGGATACCGTATCCCCGTCGATCGTAAATGTATATCTCTTGCCCGGCTCAATTATCTCATAACCGTCGGGAGCCTTGGTCTCTACGAAGAAGTAATTGTCCCACTTAAGACCGGTAACTCTTAACTCACCGTTTGAGTTGGTGTAGTACTTATCGAACTCATAAGCGTCCTTGAAGCCCTTCGCAAACGTCTGGCCCATCGTCCTCGGCGTCTCGGCATACAGAGTGAATTCCGCATTTGCCAGTGGCTTGCCGTTCTCATCGGTCTTTCTTAAGATGACTCCGCCCTCGAAAGGTGTATTGTAAACGGTTCTGTCATCAACGAAGCTTATGGTCTGTCCGTCCGTATCGATCCTGAATGAAAGATCCATATCAAGCGGCTCATATCCTTCGGGTGTAACCTCTTCGAAATAATACGTACCGTAATCAAGAGGTCCGATCTTCTCACTTCCCTTTTCATCCGTAAGCTTACCGTTTGCATTTGTGATGTAGGTACCTACATGCTCACTCTTTACTTTCGTACCCTTGTACAGATCGAACTGTACCGATTCCATGGGCTTCTTGGTCTCTCCGTCCTTCTTGAGAAGTTCCACATAACCCTGTATCCTGTCGTTCAGGATGGCATCAACACCGGTGAATGACTTGGTAAGGTTATCTCCGTTGATCACGAAGTTATGTGCAGTAGTATTGATCACGTGACCCTCTGATGTTTTGGTCTCAATGATCGTGTAGTTACCCCACAGCAGTCCGTCTTTACCTGCCTTACCGCTCTTATCCGTAATGAGCCCGGCTATTGTCGACTGCTCCTTTGTTCCGTAATCCTTATAGAGATCGAAGGTAACATTTTCCAGCCCCTTCTTGTCAACACTGTCAAGCTTCTCGATTTCTACAGAACCTGTAAGCTGATCATTGTCAACTTCAATAAGCTGAACCTTCTTAATGTTCTCACCGGATATCCTGAATGTATATTCCTTATCCGGATCAAAGTAATATCCGTTAGGTGCATAGATTTCCTTAAAGTAGTATGATCCCCACTTAAGATCGCCTACCGTAAGCTTGCCGTTTGCGGGTACCGTGTACTCTCCAAGCTTAGAGCTGTTACCCTTGTCATCAACTTTATACAGCTCGAATATTGCTCCTGCAAGAGTGCCCTTCCTGTTTCCGTTTACACGGTAATACTTGGTCAGTTCCACTTTACCGCTCTTCGGTGTGTTGATAACAGTATTGTCCTTTACATGAAGGAGCTTAACTGTCTTTCCGTTATCGGCTGCAGTTATTTCAAAATCAAGCTCATCATCACTTGTCATATATGCGTCGTAAGGAGTACTGATCTCCTCGAAGTGATACTTACCGACTCCGAGATTGGTGTATCCCACAACGCCGTTTGCATCCGATGTCACATCAGATATCTCAAGATCCGCACCGTTTTCTCCCGCACCATCCTTGTACAGTCTGAATACAACACCCTCAAGAGGCTTGTCTGCAGATGTGTCTGCCTTGATGAAGCTTACATGTGCCTGAACCTTGGAGTTAATGCAGGTCTTGGTGACCTGTGCCTCAGCCTTCGCGGGCTGATTGCTTACTATACTGAAGTTAATATGTGCGGGATTAAGGTTGTATCCCGGAGGAGGTGCGATCTCCTTGAAGTAATATGAACCGTACGGAAGCTGCTTAACCGCTATCCTGCCGTTTGCAGGTGTTGTAAGCGAGGTAACCTTACCTTCCTCGTCATATGTGTATATTCCGTCGCTGCCCTTAACTCCGAGCTTCTTACCATCTGCGGTATACAGTTCAAATACTGCTCCCGCAAGCACATTTCCGTCATCATCAACCTTGAGGAGCTCAGCATTGCCGTATATCTTCTCATTGGTGATCTCAGCCGTAAGCGGAGTCTTGATGCTGTCTTCCACATTCTCTGCATTTATCACAAGTAATCCCGACTTGGTCTCTTCAGGCATTGCAAAGCCTTCAAGTGTGGAAATCTCCTCGAAGTAGTATGTTCCCCAATCAAGATCACCGATCGTTATTTCACCGTTCTTATCCGTGAAATACAGCCCATCATTATCTGCATTCTTTATTTCCGTGCTTTCAGATCCGTTAAGCTTATAGAACCTGAACGAAGCACCTTCAAGTGTACCCTTTCTCTGTCCGTCAACAGCGTAATACTTAATGAGCTTAACCTTACCCTTTACAGGCTTATTCTCATGTGAGAGCCTGTATTCGCCGGTATAATCAAGCCTGTTCTCATCAATGACGAATTCGATCTCAGCGTTATCATTCTCATAACCTGCGGGAGCCTTGGTCTCCTTAAATACATAGGTAGCCCACGGAAGACCGGAAACACTTATTATACCCTTTCCGTCTGTAGTGTATGCTTCCTCTCTGTATTTCGAATCCACATTAAGTCCAAGAACTGTTTTCCTTGTATAGAGCTCGAATTCAGCTCCCGAAAGGTCAATAGTCTTGTCATCATCATCCTTGGCATACTTGTACAGTTCAACCTTTCCGGAGATCGGCGTATTTACAGCCACTCCGTACTCGCCTGCATGTACCAGAGTACCCATGTTGCTCTGATCTATGGTGAAGTCGTACTTCTCATCACTCTTAATGAAGCCTGTAGGAGCCTCAAGTTCCTTGAAGTAGTAACTTCCTGCCTTAAGATCCTGCCTGGTGGTGATCATACCCTTGGCATCCGTGATCATCTTCTCATAACCCGCTACCACCTTGCCATCAGCATGGTAGAGTGCAAACACTGCGCCTGCAAGCGGCTTATCGGTTACGCTGTTCACCTTCTTAAGATCAGCCTGACCTATAATGGGCGTATTGTCTGCACGAAGCTCATTGCCCTTAAGATCAACAGCAACCTCTTCAAATACATTGTCTGCATTTATCTCAAATGAATATCTGGTCTTATCATCAAGTGCAAATCCTTCGGGTGCCTTGGTCTCCCTGAAGTAGTATACGCCCCAGTCCAGTCCGCCTGCACGAACATATCCGTCCGCATCCGATTTAAGATCCTTGATGACCGGTGCCGAATCACCGTTCTTATACAGATCAAATACAGCTCCTTCAAGTCCGTCGTTTGTACCCTCGACTGCCTTGAACAGCCTTACCTTTCCTTTACCCTCTTCATTTATGACAATACCCTTGCCGTCGGCTTCACTTCTGTCCGCATTGTCAAGTGTAACTGTCTTGCCCTGGTCATTGTCGGTTATCTCAAAGGTATAAAGCTTGTTTGAGAGCACATGACCCTTTGCAGCCTTGATCTCCTTGAAGTAGTATGAACCCGTACCGAGATTCATCCTCTTCACGATACCGTCACTGTCAGATGTAGCAGTTCCGAGATCTGCTGTAGTCTTCTTTTCGGGATCCGTATACTTATACAGCTTAAATACAGCTCCTTCAAGCTTCTGACCGTCTACATTCTCCTTGATGAACTCAACTCCCGCACTTACGGGAAGGTTCACAAATCTGTATTCTATATGTTGTCCCTGCTCATTTATCGAGAACTCATAATATCCCTCAGCCTTATTGAAGGTCTTGGGAGCCTTCTCCTCGTATACACGGTATTTCCCGCAAGGAAGGCCGGTCACTGACAGTCTTGCTCCGTTCGTAACAAGGTTCTGCCTTGTCAGTGAAGCTCCCAGGGATGAGGTCTTGTTGTATGTGTAACTGCCGTTGTCTCCGTCAAGAACCACATTCTTCTCAACACCGTCAACCACCTGTACGAGACTGAACTCCG
Source organism: Lachnospiraceae bacterium (assembly GCA_016281085.1). Lineage (GTDB taxonomy): Bacteria > Bacillota > Clostridia > Lachnospirales > Lachnospiraceae > UBA2868. The sequence goes on along the minus strand of JAEEHY010000007.1, from coordinate 5,279 downwards.
CACCTTCAAGCTCATTGTCATTGCCGTCAACCTTAATTACATCAAGCTCACCGTAAATCTTCTTATTACTTACCTCGATAACATGGAACTTAACATCCTGAACCGTTGAATTCCTGTCGATGACAACACTTTCGGTCTTAGCCGCATCACCCTCGGGCATCTCAAAACCTTCGGGAACCTCTGTCTCTATGAAGTAATAGGTACCCCACTCAAGGTTCTCGACAAATATCTCGCCCTTGTCATCTGTGGTATAATCCTTGGTTTCATCGGGATAACGTACACCGTCCTTATAAAGCTCGAACTTCGCTCCCGCGAGCTTGTTTCCCTCACCGTCATCCTTGATAAGCTTGATGGCACCGGTATCCTCCGTGTTCGGAACACCTCTGTCATAGGTAAGCGATTCATCGAGATGACTGTCATCTATTGTAAATACATACTTCTCGTCACTCTTGATAAAGCCCTTGGGAGCCTTGGTCTCCTCAAAGTAATATGTACCCCACTCAAGGCCTTCAACCGTAATGACTCCGCCGTTTGCGGTCACATATGAACCAACCTTGTTGAAGTTGAGGAGAGCGCCCAGTGACTGAACCCAGTTCTCGGGACTCTTATACAGATCAAACTCTGCTCCGTCAAGCTTCTCACTCCTGTTGGAATTATACTTCTCAAGCGTTACCCTGCCCTTTAATCTTTCATTCACGGCAGAAATCTTTATATGCTGATCCTGCTCGCTTATCGTAAACGGATAAGGCTCTTCGCTTAATATGTAGCCCTTGATCGTCTCCCTCTCACGGAAGAAATAGCTGCCGTACTCAAGTGCGCCAACGGTACTCTCGCTTATTTCACCGTTAGCTGTCATGTAAGTTCCTATAAGACTGCCGGGTGCATCGGGTGTTCCTGCGTAGAGGTCGAACGTTACATCACTCAGCTTCTTCTTATTATCCTCTTTGTCAACCTTCTCAAGGCTTACATAACCCTTGATCGGAGTATTCTCAACCTCTACACGTGCTGCCTTATTTGCAGCGCTGTCTTCCTTGGTTATCTCAAAGTAAACAGGATCGGTAACGGGGTTGAATCCCTCTGGTGCCCTGGTTTCTGTAAAGTAATATGTTCCCCAGTCGAGACCGCCGACCTCGATAATACCCTTCTCATTTGTTGTATAGGTCTTGCCTATCTGCTGCTTACTGTCACCCTTATAGCTGTAAAGCTCGAACTCAGCGCCATTAAGGCCGAGCTTCTTTCCGCTCCTCAATTCATACTTGAACAGTTCAACCCTGCCCTTAAGAGGAGTGTTTACAACTGCTGCAAAACCGTCAATCTTCTTCTTAATATTGGGAAGTGTTATGGTCTTTCCGTCATCCGCTTCCGTAATCTCGAAGTAGAAATCGGTCTGTTCTGCTTCATATCCTTCCGGAACAGTCTCTTTGAAGTAGTATTCACCCTTTCCGAGACCTTCTACACGTACATGTCCGTCAAATCCGGAAACCGAGCCGGTAATCTCCTTATACTCACCGTCTATCTTACGGCTGAGTACAAATGTAACACCCTTAAGAGGCTTATCATCAGCATCTACCTTGATAAACTCAACATTTGCCTTAATAGGAGTGTTGACAAACCATAACTCCACTACAGCTTTGTTTTTGCCTATCTCAAAGGCCTGGTCACCATCTGCCTTGTTATATCCTTCCGGAGCAGCTTCCTCGGTTATCCTGTATGTTCCGAAAGGAAGTCCCGTAACATTAAGTACACCCTCGGAATTAACCGTAAGAGTCTGAACTTCTCCCTTCTCATCATACTTATAATTTCCGTTTGAGCCGGATGTTCTGACTGCTGCCTTCGTATCCTTGAGCTCATCCGAGCTGTAAAGGGTAAAGGTTGCACCGGCAAGCCTGTTGTCCTTGTCATCAACCTTGTAAAGTATAAGGTCGCCCTTTATCTTATCATCATTCATCTCGATGACGATGAGCTCGTTAACGGTCGATGCATCGATAGTCTTCGATTCGGTCTTTGCAGCATCACCCTCGGGAAGTGTATAGCCATTGGGAGCCTTGGTCTCTACAAAGTAATAGGTTCCCCACGGAAGGTCTTCCACAAGGATCGAGCCCTCATCATCCGTTGTATAAACAGTATTGTCATCGGGATAGCGCTCTCCGTCCTTAAACAATGCGAACTCGGCACCTGCAAGCTTATCCCGGTTCTCACCGTCATACTTGATAAGCTTGATCTTTCCGTTCTGTCTCTTATTGGTGATGACAACTTCCTTGTTCCTGTATTTGGCCTTTAATGAAACACTGTTTCCTGCTTCAAGTCCGTTATATGTAACAATGTATTCGGTACCGTCACCCGTGATCTCGGTGCCGTATTCATCTGTCTCAAAAACATAGTAAGTAAATCCTACCGGAAGAGGATCGAAGCTTATCTCGCTGTTACCCTTGACCGTCTCCGTATGTACATTGGGATAAGCGGTTCCGTCCGTTCCGTAATATACTTTGCTGCCCGATGCAGTCTTTCTGTATACTACAACATTGAAATCCTCACTGTTATCAACAACAGCGCCGCTGTTATCGGTAACAACCTTCTTGATCTTAAGAGATCCCGGATAATATGCATTCACAAATTCAAGATCGGCATCACCTATAGGGAAACATTCCTGTCCCTTAATACTGTTGTCATTTACGTATGATGCTCTTCCGTTAATACGTACCTTTGCGCTGTTATCAGAGTTGTCCCAATATGATTCCACAAACAGCTTGATGTATACGGGTCTGTCGGTATACTGAACCCCGGGTACCCTGTCCGCTTCATCGGGTATTTCTTCGGTCACCTTATACATATATGTCTTGGAATATACCCACGATCTGAGCCCGTTATCGTAATATTTCTCCCAGTTTCCGTAATTACGCTCATTGAAATCAGCCTCGAAATATACTCTTCCGAAGGTATCTGTTCTCTTATCCTTTGTAAGAGTCACTCTTCTCTTCTGAGGCATGGGCGGATCAAGCCTAATGCCGGAGTTGGTACTTCCTCCGTCAAAGCTTACAATATCAAAATTAAATATTGCTCCGTCCGGCCAGTCGGCACCATAGCCGTTAAAATTATCAAGAAGCCTCTTGGCATCCCAATCCGTACCATCATTCTGATAGAACAGCTTGGTAATCGAGAAATCAAAAGGTATCTTGGCCTTTGTCTGGTTGTTGAAACTTATGGATGCGTTGGAACACTTCGTTGTAACCGCATCTTCACCGTCATGCATGCGGTTCTTCTTTGTTACGGTCTTATTAACGACTACATACTGGTTGGCTCTCTGATCAAGCCTAACCTCATAGGTAATATAGTAATCATACGGATCGTGAACAAAGCTGTCTTCCGCCTCACGCTCGGAAAGCTTGTATTCGTATATGCCTTCCTCTCCGAAATACAGCTTATCGAATACTATACTGCTTCCGTTGTTCTGCTTTGACTGAATAAGTGTAGCCTTATCTGTCTTCGAATCGTACGTATAAAGATCGAACCAGAACTTCTGGTTGGAGTTCGGCGTCTTGTAATCAACCGTCTTCTGAGCCTCGATAACAACATAACTTCCGGTTGCGGGAGGCATATCATGCCATACACAGTGCCACTCAGCACCACCTATATTGGATATCGTATCGGCAATTACCCATCCTGCGGAAACACTCTGTGTTGCGAAATCCGCATTGGGAACTACGAATGTACCGGCAACAGGAGACACGGTCCTTGCCTTCGTGGCATTCGGACAATTGAATATAACCGTCTGGCAGATCTGATCCTCATCTGAATTACCCGATGTTGTCCATGTCTTATTTCCGATGGTTATCCTGTACTGCTGGAAGTTAACCTCACTGTCGGGAATATTAAATACGATATTCTGCCCTTCATCAAGTATGAGCTCGAGCATCCTTGCATTTGCGTACTCACCCTCTCCGAAATTAATATAGTAGGTTCCTTTACCGCTTCCGTTCTTTTTAAGATCTATAACGCTTGTTGCATTGCCTATCCTGGCAGCACTCGAAAATGAATATGCATTTTCATCCGCAAGCTGTGATGACTTGCTCGAAGCCTGGCTCACCATGCCGGAAACCAGACCCTTGATATCGTCGGCCGTATAGGATGCAGTGTCAATATTTATACCATTTGCCGGATTCCCGCTCTCACTGAGCATGTTGAATCCGAATTTATTCTTTGCTTCTTCGGTTGTGTAAATAAGCACAGTAGACTGGTTGCCGTTCTTATTCATCTTGAAATTACTTCCGGTATACTCGCCGATATAGGTAACACCGGGATTACCGCCGTCATTCTTACATGCCTGAACATCGGCGTTCCCGTTAAGCTTACCGGTAGCGAAATTGGACTCAAGATGTCCTCCCAATGTCATTTCATTGGCAACTATTCCGTACATGCTCGCATTGCCGAGCACGCTCTTGAACGTTTCCGTCGATCCGGGCTTCATCTTTCCGTCTGCCGTCAGACCGATGATAGAGAAATTGGAAAGAGTGAAATCAGTACTCTCATTTGATACCGAAGTGGAGTCATTGACTACTTCGACCTTAATATCCGATGCCGAAATATCAGTAGCATCGGCTGTTGTATCAGCGTCTTCTTTTGCGCCATCGGTTAACGGAAGGTGGATTACCTTTACATCACCATCTTCCTGTGCCGCAAGCTCTTCCTTAAGCTGATCCTTCTTAAATCTGATGCTTATACGTACAGTACCCTCTTCCGGCTGAAGCTCGACTCTGTTACCGTCTTCATCCGTCACGTAGAAGGCTATATCGTAGAGGAGCACGTCAGAGTCATCAAAAGAAGCCTCATCATCGCCCGTGATCCTGCCGGCATTGTTGTTAAGTGCCTGCATATACGCATCATAATTGTATCCCTGCGTATCGGAAGTTACCTTCGTGACCACGAAATCTGCATCATCGGGGATTGCTTCCGGATACTGAAGCGTTGCAACAACCGAAACATCGGCATCGGAATAGCTGTATTCACGCTTTGTTGCCTCCTCTTCTTCCTCTGTATCTTCAGATTCGACACCTTCCACATCAACATCCTCATCGCTGAGCGAAAGAACCACACCGACTGCACCGTTCTCTTTGGATTCTATCGAATACTCCGCTTTTACCTTTGCTGTATTCTGTCCCTTGATATATATCGTAAATGCTTCATTGTTCAGGTTGGAGAGTCTTATTTCCGATGTCGTCTTCGAAATGGCCGTAATAACTCCGTCGCTGACCCTGTCGCCGTTATATCTGACATCTGCTTTT
>JAEEHY010000039.1 GCA_016281085.1 Lachnospiraceae bacterium | reverse complement strand
GCGGTTATTTTTGTGTCTTGGAATCATGCTGTCCATGCATGTAACCAAGACTGTAAAACGCAACACAAAATGCCAATACAGTTAACAGGTCAATGATGGTTAGCATAAGCAAGCTCCTTCAAATAATATTTCTCATGAGAGATTTCTATGATAAATGAAGTTTTCATTACTTCAACTGAAGGATTAACCGCCTACCGAATATGATAGCACCGCATGAATTATAGCAAATGTATGTTCGAATATCAAGCGGAAATAGAAAAATATGAATAAGATTTCAAAAGCCGGCATTATCATACTGAAAATCATATTGATCTTCGTGCTGGTTGTTACTTTGAACAGAATATTTATGCCGAAGTATATCCACGAGAATCAGGACGGGCGTATAACGCAGGAATATTATCCGCAGAAAAAGTACGCCGATGTGATCTTCGCGGGATCCTCGACGGTGCACAGTGGAGTATCACCGGTGATACTGTGGGAGGAGGCAGGGATATCATCCTATGTAAGAGCCAATGCTTCGCAGACTATGTGGATTTCCTACTATATGATAGAGGATGCGGTCAAATGTCATAAGCCGGAGCTGGTATGTCTCGATACTACTTTTATTAAGTACGACGACGATTTCGCAGAGGAACCGAGCACCAGAAAGGCACTGGACGGGATGCGTATGTCTCTGTCGAAGATAAGATGTATCGAAGCATCCATGGGAGAAGATGAGAAGCTTTGGGATTACCTTGTTCCGCTGTTTCGCTTCCATTCGAGGTGGAAGGAACTGACACTTGATGATTTCCGGTATGCGTATTACAATAAACCGGTGACATTTAACGGATATCTCAAGGATGATGTCGTTGAAGCGGCCGAACCCGGCGATCTCGTTTATACAAGGGACGGGGACACCGGACTTAGCAGCAGAAATGTTGAATACTTACGACGTTCGATCGAACTGTGCCAAAAAAACGGCATTCAGATAATGCTTTTCAAGGTTCCCGCCCATTCTTCCAACTGGAGCAGGGATTACGACAGACAGATAGCGGATATAGCTGCAGAATACGGAGTATCTTATATTAATTTCGATGAGCTTAATGATGAGATAGGACTGGATTACAGTACCGATACTCCGGATGGAGGAAGTCATTTGAATACTTCGGGTGCCGAGAAGTTCTCAAGATATCTTGCGGACTATATTAAGGATAATTACAATGTCATGGACCGCAGAAGTTATGATGATTTTGCAAGGAATCTTGAGAGCGTCAAACATCGATATATGGCACACTGATAGAGTTGTGGAAACGGAATTCAGGTAGAGGAGGATATATAAATGGAGACTAACAGGAAGATAATACTTACGGGTGACAGGCCTACGGGACGGCTTCATCTGGGACATTATGTGGGTTCCCTTAAGAGACGTGTGGAACTTCAGAATTCGGGAGAATATGATGACATCAATATACTGATAGCAGATGATCAGGCTCTTACGGACAATGCGGATAACCCGGGGAAGATCAGGGATAATATCGTAAATGTTGTGCTTGATTATCTGTCTGTGGGTATCGATCCGGATAAGTCGACCATATGCATACAGTCCCAGCTTCCGGCGCTTCACTCGCTTACATTTTATTATATGAATATGGTTACGACAGCGCGCGTGTCCCGTAATCCTACTGTGAAATCGGAGATACAGATGCGCGGATTTGCTGATGAGGGACTGCCTGTCGGTTTCTTCTGCTATCCGATATCTCAGGCGGCAGACATTACCGCATTTGATGCAACCGTTGTTCCCGTGGGAGAAGATCAGCTTCCCATGATCGAGCAGACGCGTGAGATAGTGGAGAAGTTCAACAAGACCTATGGAGATGCACTGGTACTTCCCAAGGCCATGATACCCGAGAATGAAACACAGCGAAGGCTTCCCGGTGTTGACGGTAAGGCCAAGATGAGCAAGTCGCTCGGAAACTGTATATATCTTTCCGATGCACCGAAGACTGTTAAGAAACAGGTTAACGGCAAGATGTTCACCGACCCGCAGCACTTAAAGATCGAGGATCCCGGACACATTGAAGGAAATGTAGTGTTCACATACCTTGATGCTCTGTGCACCAATGATCATTTTGCCGAGTATCTGCCAGATTATTCGTGTCTTGATGAGATGAAGGAGCATTATAAGAGGGGTGGACTCGGTGACGGTGTGTGCAAGAAGTTCCTTATTGCCGTTCTTGAGGAAACACTCGCTCCGATACGTGAACAGAGGGCAAAGTGGGCATCAAACATAGGAGATGTATATGATATCCTGGTCGATGGTACGAAGCGGGCAAGAGAGAAGACAGAGGCAACTCTCGCGCGTGTACAGAATGCAATGCGTATCGATTACTTTGCTGACAGAAAGATAATAAATGACTGGGACTCCATGCTTAAGGAGACAGATTTATAGAAATTTCTTCGCATCACTACGGGATGATATGATTGTTCGTACAGGTGGTGCTGAAGCCGGTAGGTGTGAAAAATGGATGAAAAAAGAAGGATATCCCTTGAAAGGGCAGATGAGCTTTATGAGGAGATCGAGGATTATCTTGCCTTTAAAGATGATTTTTTAAGAGAGACTGCCGAGAGAAGGGATGTGCTGTCAAAAAAGCATAAAGAAGAGCTGCTTAATTATTTTGATGCGGACGAGAATGACTGGAATGACTGGCACTGGCAGCTTCGTCACAGGATAAGCTCCGTATCCCTGTTGAGCAAGTTTATAAAGCTTTCGGACAAACAGTATAAGATGTTCGAGGAGATATCGAAAAAGTTCAGGTGGGCTACGACTCCGTATTATCTGTCGCTTATGGATTATGAGGATATGAGTTATCCTATCAATCTGATGGCACTTCCGAGTGCGGCAGAGAACGATACAAACGGTGAACTGGATCCGATGAGTGAGGAATATACCAATCCTGCTCCCTGTATCACGAGAAGGTATCCCAACAGGCTTATAATAAATGTGACCAGCTCCTGCGCGATGTTCTGCCGTCACTGTCAGAGACGCAGAAGGATAGGTGAGAGTGACCGCATTGAGTCGGAGGAAAACATCGCAGCCGCAATAGAGTATATCAGAAATACAAGGGAGATAAGGGATGTCCTTATAACAGGAGGGGATCCGCTAATGCTGCCAGAT
>JAEEHY010000038.1 GCA_016281085.1 Lachnospiraceae bacterium | reverse complement strand
GTAATACCGCGTCTTTCAAGTTCCTCAGTTAATATCTCGAAGCTTCTTTTTTCTATTTCCGAGGGTTTTATGTACTCTAATTCCATTTGCATATACCTTTATACAAAGTAGTAGTCATCAGTCCGGCATTTTACCCTCCTTTTTACCCACTAAATCAATTCTTTCAACATTTAGTGGGTATTTTGTAGAGGTTTGCCACCTCATTTTACCTGCTAAGATCAGTTTAGGCTCCTTATCAAAACCTCATTCAATGCATGTTCTCTGACTGCGATCCTGTAGAAGCTTGGCCCAAGACTTCTGTAATCACTGCAATCCCTTATAAGTATGCCGTTTCCCAGCAATTTGTTATACAGATACTGCTCAGTTTCCAGCAGGATAAATGATGTATCGCTGTCATATACCTTATAGCCCAATTGCCTCAGGGCTCCGGTCAGATACCCCCTCTCCCGGTGTATCAGGGATACGGTATCGCATACATAATCAGTATTCTTTATAACATCCGCACAGGCGATCATTGTCTGCGCCGCAACCGATGAAAGGTTCCACTCCGGGAGGCGGCAAATGATCGCCTGAATATTTATGGAGGACGATATTACGTACCCCATTCTTAATCCGGGAAGTGAGAAAAGTTTGGTAAATGATTTAATGATAAAAAGATTGTCATACCTGTCTATGAGCCCGGCCGTATGATCCGGTGAAAGACCGACTGCCTTGTCGGACATGAGCAGAAAGCTTAAATCAAGTATTACATGGATATGACAGGAAAGTGCCTTGTCAAGTATGTCAACAAGCAGTCCATCTTCTATATTGACGCCTGTGGGGTTCCACGGATCGGTAAGGAACATAAGGTCAGTGTCCTCAGTCATATGATCAAGTATATCACGGCCTATACGGAAGTTATTCGTTTTATTAAGACTGTACTCATGGATATCAATATTATTGCGGCACTTGAAATTCTGTGGATCTGAAAGATCTGCTGCTCCGATGCTTTCAAGTGCATGCAGATATCCCGTATAACATGGCTCACACAACAATACCTTCTTCGGAGCAACTGCCCTCACACAGGCCATAATCAGCTCCGAAGCACCGGAACCGGCGTATACACATTCACTTTTAACACATTCTGCGGCTGCCAGGGCATTCCGCACCCGTGTCTGCTTAATGTCAGGATATAATGACGCCTTATCCAGTCCTGCAATCGCAGCTTCCCCGACAGACCCCGGAACAGGCATCGGGTTCAGATTTACCGAGAAATCAATATTTACTTTATTCCTGTAGATATCTCCGCCGTGAGCCACCGTTTTGCTCCTTTTGATGCTGAATAGTCATGAGAACATTATAATTTCAGCGTCTGACTTTGCGCAAGCATATCTTGAAATTACGTTGGAATTCCTATAAACTCTGAGTTAGGGAGAGCATATCATGACCCATTTACATGGTCGGAATTTCCCCCAATAAACATACGGAGAAAGTCATGAAATTCAAATATTGCAGGATACAGGGGAAAAAGCTCGCAGCCAATACAAGGACGGGTAAGGGCATCTTCAGCATGCTCAATCAGATGGTGACGGATAATATCATGGATGAAGAAGATGTCGGTCTTTTCAGGGAAATAGATTCCTGGTTCGCAGAGGAACTTCCCTGGCCGCCTCAGTGTAAGCGCCAGGAAAAGGTAATCTGCTATTTCAAGGTTGAGAATTCCGAAATGATGATGAAGATGATAAATCCTCTAATGTGGCTGCTCGAAAGATATGAACAGCCATACTACGTAATATATACGAACTTCCCGGGGGAAATCGTATACGAAGACCAATATCAGGTCGTTGTCAAGGTTGACGAAAATGTTGTAGTCGAAGATTTGCAGGCCAGCTGGTCACCGGATGATTAAGTATGCCGATAAAAAAGCCTCAAAGAGAACCATCCCCCGTAACACATCCGTTTTCACCAAGGGGTATACTATGATCGAGACCGACGAACTTCCCGTTTGACTGCCACAGCGTTTCCTTGACAAATTTATATTTCTCTTCGTCCCAGGTGTTGAAGTCATCCAGCAGAAGTCCGCCCGTATCCCCGGAATTGGGGTTCAGGCACCAGAAGGTATGATGAAGCCTGTGGGTCGTAATGAGCTTCCTTAAATAAGTCATCCATTCAAGATTGGAATCACGCATGAAGCCGCCCCATTCTCCTATAAGCAGAGGTGCAATGTCTTCTTCATAAATATAGAACCAATTATCTTTCCAACAGTCCTTCATAAGGCTGTCATAGGTGAAACCACCCTTAAACCATGGCTGTTCATAAACAAGAGGGCCGTATTCATGCGGTGAGTAGACGAGCTTATCACTGTATTGTCCAAGTTCAACAGGATAGTCACGTACTCCGCGCAGATTGCCTCCCCACCAGTTATAGTAATAATCCGAATCATTCCTTGAACTGTAATCACCATTTGCTTTAATGTTTTTCGGATATCCTTCCACTCCTTCAACAAGCACCAGGACATTCGGATTCTCATTAAGTACGGTAAGAGCGGCTCGTTCGGCCATATATTTCCAGTTGTTCTTCGCCTTTGAATCATTCCAGACTGCGGCCGCATCTCCTTCCGATGCTTTTCCGTGCGGCTCGTTTTTAAGATCAAATGCGATCACCGTATCGTTGTCCTTATACCTTGCGGCAGCCCATTTGAGTGCTGCAAGATATTCATCATCACTGACCTTGCCGGTGTACCAAAGATTTGTCATGTGACCTGAGGCATCGGTTTCTGCGCTGTGAATGTCGATCATGACTTTGAGTCCGTTGTTTTCCGCCAGAACAAGGAAGTACTCAAATATTTCCAGGCTGTTCATCATATCAAGCTTTTCGTTGTAAGCGTGATTGTAATTGGCCGTAGGATAATTTCCCGCCGCCCATTCATTAAGCAGTTGTGCAGACATGGGAACTCTTATAAGGTTGAAACCATGATCGGCCACGGCCTTGACGGTCGGCTCAAGCCTGCTGTTCCAAAGCCCATCGAAGGTATTTGTTCCGGTGTTGTATCCGAACCAGTTCACACCTGTGATCCAAACCTCTTTTCCGTCTTTATCAAGGATCCGTCGCCCGTCCGTATGAAGCCAGTCGTCTCCCTGTTTTGATCTGCCGCTTCTTTTAAGCAGCTCGGACTTTTGAACTGTCTTTTCTTCTGTCAGAGCAG
>JAEEHY010000037.1 GCA_016281085.1 Lachnospiraceae bacterium | reverse complement strand
GTGACAAAGGCGGATTATCTAATGGCTCATATAGCCCTGTACTTCGGACTTGTTGAAGATTCATCAAAACAGAGAGCAAAGGAAGAGGGTTATCTTAAAAAAATGATGGATATCGAATTTGTAGATCCTGCTGTGCAGAAGAAATATTTAAAAATGAAGGAGCAGTTAAAGATATTTGATACAGCTTTTTAACTGTTTCAAATATCATGAGAATCGGCTACGGTATATGATGGAGAAAATGCTCCGCTTACGTTCATCTTGTAGTATCCCCTGAATATTCTGTCTACAGCGGAAGTAACGCCGGTATCATCAGCACCCAGCAGCAATATCAGGAATTGCTGACTGCTGTATCTTGTAAGAATGTCTACGCCGCGTATAGTCTGATGTATGGACTGCTCCATGTAAAACATGGCTTTTTCAAGTTCGTTCACATCGGGAGCATCACCGTTGACTGTTTCCAGAGTGATAACAATGAGCTTGAAAGGACAGGAGAAGCGTTTCTCTATATTTGCAACAAGCTCATACAGCTTGGTGAATTCCCGGTATTCAACGCCCATGGCACCTTCGTAGCTTCCGCTGGTCTTTAAGCCGTTAACAAGCCGGTTTATGTTGAGCTCTTCGTTTCTTACTGCTTCGGAATCACTGTCATAGAAGCCGAAACTGTTCTTTCCGTTCTGTTTTACGTGATAAAGTGCCTTGTCTGCATTGCTGTATACCTTCATATATGTATCTGATGGTGTACACATCACCATTCCGGCAGAAAGGGAAGCTACTGAAAGCTTGGGATCGGAGTTCTTTTTACTGTCAAATTCATTTACTATCCGTTTAACCTCGGATTCAGCCTGAGCCTTTGAAAACTTTCTGAGGAACAGGAGGAATTCATCCCCACCCAGTCTGCAGCATAGGTTGTCTTTTATGTTTTCTTTGAGTGTATCTCCCACCAGCTTAAGAAGTTCATCTCCGGCTTCGTGACCCTGAGTGTCGTTTATCTTCTTAAGATTATCAACGTCAAAGAATACAAAGCATCCTTCATCAAGCTTCATAGCCTGTGCAATGACAGCCTCACCGGCAGTTCTTGTCATTATTCCGGTTGTAATGTCGATATCATCGACAGCGCTCTGCGTTACAAAGGTTTCCATGACTTCCTGAAGAAGAGCGGAGGATTCCTCAAGCTCCGTGCTGTCAGTGACGGACTCATTTTTCATTATTTCATCAAAAAGGCCGGTTTCCCATGCATTCAGGAAAACATCCGTATACTCAGGATCAAACTGCTTCCCCTTTCCCTTGATCAATTCATTCCTTATGTGTTCGGGATCACAGGCCTTTCTGTATACCCTGCTTGAGCTCATGGCATCAAAAGCATCGGATATGGCAACTATTCTTGCTTCTTCCGAAATTTCAGTGCCTTTAAGGCCTGCAGGATATCCGTGACCGTCGTATCTCTCATGATGGCTTCTTGCGACATCCTCAGCCATTTTAACAAGCGTTCTGTTCTTTAATATCTCTCCTCCCATGGAAGAATGAGATTTGATTATGCTGTATTCAACATCGGTCAGCCTTCTGGGATTGTTAAGTATGGAGTCGGGAACACCGATCTTTCCAATATCATGGAGAAGTGCGGCAAATCTTAAGTCATCTATCCTTTCCCTGGTCCATCCCAGCTTTTCGGCGATTATTACCGAGTACTGGCTTACGCGGGTTGAATGTCCTTTTGTGTAAGGATCCTTTGCATCAATGGCATTGGCAAGTGTCTGGATAGTCTGAAGTGACATCTGTTCTATTCTTCTGCTTCGCTCCTCGGCAACGGCAGTCTGTCTAGCTACCTCCTCAGTGAGCTTGTTTGTATGTTCGATCTCAAACAGGGAGGTCCTGTGGTACTGGATCATCGCTGAGCATGTAAAAATGGAAAGGAAGATAAACAGGAGCGGAAATCTCTGCATGAAGCCTTCGGTATAATAACCTCTTATTATTTCCTTAAAGGGTGTATAAAAGATTATCATATATAATATTGAATAATAAACAGACAGAATAATGCCATATTTGACACTTACAAAGTAGCTTAATCCTATAGGAAGGAGAAGAGACCAGAGAATGGCGGAACCTTCGGCTGCTCCGGTGAGGGCATAGATTGCTAATGCAATTGCGCAAAAGAGTGTAGGTATCATCTCCGCCAATTCGCGGTTCTTTATAATGGCGGAACAATATGCGCAGGCTATTCCTGCCAGGGACGTTATAACGGAAGCGATCACCATGACAGTCTGGTGTGTGGAAATATTGATCACCGTAAGCACGAGCCCCAGTACAGTGGTAACGACGCTGACCAGCGTAAGCGCACGCATGTGTGAAGTAAGGCGGTCACCGACGTAGATAGAACGGTTCAGGTTTTCCCATATTGATTTCATGTATTTGTATAATCTTGTACCCAAGTTTTGTTTCATAAGTATAATCTCTTAATTCTGCTCGTTTGTCACAAAGCCTGTAAATGTAACGTCTGGCATTATAATAACATAATAAATATATATCTGTCATCCCTGATGTTGACAATTCATGGTTCATACTCAGGTTTATAATTGTCTGAATATATGATAAAATGGTAACTATTCAGAACAGCACATAAATTTTAAAATATGATGTGTCATGCTTGCATGTAAACAGCATATTTTACAAATTTATGTATTGGATGAATCCAAAACAGCGAAAAATACGAAGTATTTTGAGCCTGTTCTGAATAGTT
>JAEEHY010000036.1 GCA_016281085.1 Lachnospiraceae bacterium | reverse complement strand
TTTATCATTTCGTGTACTTTTTCCATAACCTCCTTCTCTTTGGGCGGTCTGGGTTTGCTGAGATGACAGCCGCATATTCCGGCCAAAGCGGAAACAAGCAAAAGTACGGTAATAATTTTTATATATTTATTCTTATCCATGATTTGATTTTATATGTTTTTATATATGATTTCAACTTTAGCATAGCATTTTATTATGTGAGACAGAGAACATAATGAAATACTTTTTTGACAAATTGCACGAGATGCTGCCACTTGTAATAATATTTGAGTAAAAGTATAATCTTATATATTCGATGTTTGCATACAGCGACGGAAGTATGATAATGTATAAGTACGTTAAGCCGGATATAAATCCGTCTCATGTAACAGTTCATACGTCGAAAAAGGTCAGGGGACTTAAGGATGCTGTTTCGGGAGAAATATATGAAGCAAGAGAGGTTAAATTCCGTGAGGATTTTGAGTCCGTTACCGAATATGTAGTTGACATAACACTCGCTCCGGGTATAATAAAGAAGTATACTTGGGTCAGTGCGTGAGCTTGAGAGTACTGAACAGTAAAGAAATTTTAGTTTACATAAAATATCAAGTAAGGAGATCAACACATGGCAGACAACACTAAATTAAAGATAGCATTTTTTGATGCGAAGGATTACGACATAAGCTCGTTTGATGCGGCTAATGAGGCAGGAGACGTTAAGATCAAATACTTCGAGACCAAGCTAGATGAGGATACAGTCAAGCTGGCCAAGGGATATGATGTGGTATGTGTCTTTGTTAACGATACGGTTAATGAGAAGGTGATAAATGCTCTTGTCAAGAAGGGTGTAAAGCTTATAGCATTAAGATGCGCCGGCTTTAATAACGTTGATGTAAAGGCGGCTCAGGGAAAGATCGGAGTGGTAAGGGTACCCGCGTATTCACCCTATGCCGTTGCCGAGCACGCTATGGCATTGCTTCTTACGTCCATCAGGAGGATACACAAGTCATATATAAGAACCAAGGATTTCAATTTCAGCCTTAACGGGCTTATGGGCTTTGATCTTCATGGAAAGACGGTCGGTGTTGTCGGAACCGGTAAGATAGGGCGCGTTTTCATTGATATCTGCCGCGGCTTCGGAATGAATGTAATTGCCTATGATAAGTTCCCTGCAAAGGACGTCGATTATGAATATGTAGACCTTAAGGAAATATGGAAGAGGAGTGATATAATATCCTTCCATTGCCCGCTTACCGAAGAAACCTACCATATGGTTGATGAAAAGAGCATCAAGAAGATGAAGAAAGGTGTGGTACTTGTCAATACCTCAAGAGGTGCGCTAATCGATGCAGATGCTCTGCTTGACGGTATCAGAAACCGCCATGTCGGCGCAGCCTGCCTTGATGTATACGAGGAAGAAGCCGACGTTTTCTTTGAGGACAGGTCGGGACATATCTTTGAAGATGATACACTGGCAAGGCTCATTTCCATGCCCAACGTAATAGTAACCTCGCATCAGGCCTTCCTTACACAGGAAGCGCTCACCAACATTGCATCAACAACACTCGGCAATATCAGTGAGTACTTCAATACGGGCAAATGTGCAAACGAGGTAACGGTGTGAGACGGAAGAACCGTCCCCGTGTATGCCGCGGGACTTTTGTCAAACATAGGAAACATCGGTTGCGTTTCGTATAAAGAAGCGCTCCGGTTTGGCTTTTACAAACGGAATCACATCAGAGGGACGAAGATCATGTTCGTCCCTTCTTTTTTCGTCACCGTCCTTTATATGTAAGGTGAGATTTCGAAATGCGATATTACTTATATTAACCGAGTCATCCCCGTATATCAGAATACCATTCTCTGAATTACACGTGATATTGTTAAAGTTGATGTTGCTAATGTGCCCGATATTGGTTCCTGAATTGCGTTTGACAGCGGTAATGGCTATCGGTTCCGCATCTCCCCACCAGTGCTTTTTGGATACGAAATGTGTATCGATGGTGATATTGTCAAAGTTCACATCCTCTATGCTTCCGCTATCCCTTAACTGCAGCGATATCCCCCGGTTTGTATCCGTAATGCGGACATCACGTATATTGATGTTTCTGAACAGATCCTCACTCTCGGTGCCGAATTTGATCGCAGCGCTTGTTGACGACAGATCGCAGTCCGTAACCGTAATATCTTCGCATGGTCCGTAATCCATACCGTATTCCGTATTTTTGAAAACAATACAGTCATCGGCTGTACTGATCCTGCATTTGCTGATACTTACATTTCTGCAATGGTCGGGATCGATGCCATCGCAGTTGGCAAGAAGCCTGTTATTCTCTATGGTTATACCTTCGATGCGGATATTTCGGCAGCCTACCGGATGAATGGTCCAGAAGGCGCTTCGCCGCAGGGTGATACCGGTAATTGTCAATCCTTCGATATTTTCAAGGAACAGCATCGGAACGCGCGGATAAAACGCTCCGTCGATGTGCCATGGAGTTACCGTTCCATAGAAGATCTCCTCATTTCCGTCAATTGTCCCTTCACCTGATACGGTTATGTCCGACGCATCCTTTGCATACAGGAAAAACAGAGTCGGATTTCCCGAATATTCACAGCTTTCATATGTCGGGACAGTCACCTTCAATTCATCCGCATTGTAATTGCCGGACGGG
>JAEEHY010000006.1 GCA_016281085.1 Lachnospiraceae bacterium | reverse complement strand
TTCCCGTCTCCCGGCGGAGGTAGCTATTATCTCGGCGATGACGGAACTCCATGGGCAGACAGGAACAGAGAGACATGGATCACCTGCCGCATGGCTCATGTGTACAGCATAGGAGCGATGATGGGAGATGCAGGTAGCAAAGAGCTTGCCGCAGCAGCTATAAAGGGACTCATGGGAGAGCTTAAGGACAGTAAGAACGGCGGATGGTACGCAGGGCTTACCAAGGATAATGAGATTGTTCCGATGAAGCAGTGTTACGCCCATGCCTTTGTGATACTTGCATCGACAAGCGGAGTGATCGCAGGAATAGAAGGCGCTGCAGAACTTTTAAGAGAAGCTCTTGCTGTGTATGATAAGTATTTCTGGGATGATAAAGCAGGCCTTGCGGTTGATACCTGGAATACTGAGTTCACCGAGCTTGATGACTATCGCGGAGTAAATGCAAACATGCATACGGTTGAAGCATTTCTTGCGGTTTCGGATACGCTTGAAGATGACAGAGGCACTGAATACAGGAAACGTGCGGGCAGGATAATCGGTCACGTAATAGAATGGGCGAAGCGGAATGATTACAGGATCCCGGAACATTTTTCGTCGGACTGGGAGCCACAGCTTGAGTTAAACAAAGAGACACCGGATGATCCGTTTAAGCCATACGGAGCAACGCCCGGACACGGAATCGAGTGGGCAAGGCTTATAAGCCAGTGGACAGGAGCTTCGGAGGATTTATCCGAAGAGGACAGGCAGGATTACTACGCATATGCCTGCAGGCTATATGACAGGGCAGTAGATGATGCATGGAATAAGGATGGCGCTCCGGGTATCGTTTATACCACAGACTGGAACGGGAAGCCTGTTGTACATGACAGGATGCACTGGACACTGGCAGAGGCTATCAATACCTCGGCTGTGCTTTACAGGATAACCGGTAATACAAAGTATGCGGATGATTATTCCGAATTTATGGAATATCTTGATACAACGGTGCTGGATCATACCTGTGGTTCATGGTTTCACCAGCTTGATGAGAACAATAAGCTTAAGGGAACCGTATGGCCCGGCAAGTCGGATCTGTATCATGCATTCCAGGCCATGCTGATACCTTACAGTGACACTGATGTATCAATCGCAAGAGCTGTATATAACAGAGAGGGAAAAAAAGAATAGTAGAAAACGTAAGGAATATAAAAATATATCTGACAGTTCGAAGTGATAGAAAATCTGAAATGGAGAGACATATGATAAAGAAAATGAAAGATGAGATGCTTTCTCATCTTAACGAAGATATAGTACCCTTCTGGACCGGTCTGATGGACAGGGAATACGGAGGATTCTACGGTCTTTTGACCTATGACCTAAGGCTGGATAAAAAGGCTGTTAAGGGCTGCATCCTTAACAGCCGTATATTATGGTTTTTTTCCAATCTGATCCTGCTTGAAAGAGACAAAAAAGTAAAGGATGCAGAGGATTCAACAGCAGTAAGTGCAGATGCAAAAGGGAAAGCGGAGAACGTAAATCCTGAAATTGAGAAGGCATGCAGACAGGCATACGATTTCCTTAAAAAGTCATTTCTGGATAAGGAAAACGGTGGAGTATACTGGTCGGTGGAATACGACGGAGAACCTGCTGATGAGACCAAACATACCTATAATCAGGTGTTTGCCATATATGCTCTTGCGTCTTATTTTGATGCATCCGGAAATAAGGAAGCCATGCGTCTTGCATATGAGCTTCGCAGGATAGTGGAAGATAAATGCCGCGACAAAGAGGGGTATCTTGAAGCCTTCACAGCCGATTTCAGACCGGCAGGTAATGAGAAGCTCTCCGAGAATGGAGTGGAAGCCCACCGTACCATGAATACCCTGCTTCATGTTTATGAAGCATATACGGAGTACCTTCGCGTGATCAAGGCAGAATTAAATCATATTAAGAATGTTGATCCTGCACAGGATACAGACAGGCAGGAGAAGGAAAGTATGGTCAGGACTTATGGTTTTGACCTGGTGGCAGAGAAGGAGGCAGTGGAAAATGACATACGATTTATCCTGGATATCATTGCAGATAAGATATATAATCCGGTGCTTAAAAGACAGGAGGTTTTCTTTGACAAGGACTATAACTCACTCATAGATCTGCACTCATACGGTCATGACATAGAGACATCCTGGCTGGTGGACAGAGGACTGGATATACTTGACGATAAGGCTTACACGGAGAAAATACGTCCCATAAACAGTACCCTTGCAGAAAAGATATACGAAAGGGCATATGTTGATCACTCGCTTCTGAATGAATGCGAGAAGGGCGTGGATGATACGACCCGTGTGTGGTGGGTTCAGGCGGAAGCCGTTCTTGGATTTATGAACGCGGCGTCAAAGCACAGGGCAGAAGGTGATGAAGAAGGGGCGAAAAGATATGAGGCTGCCGCAGTGGATGTCTGGGAATATATCAAAGACAAACTGATAGATAAAAGGCCGGGCTCCGAATGGTTCTCGCAGGTGGATAAGGACGGTAATCCGGACCCTGCCAGGGATATAGTGGAGCCGTGGAAATGTCCTTATCATAACGGCAGGATGTGCATATACCTTCAGATGATGTAATAGTTTTTTATCCGTTGATCTAAAGATAGAAAACAGCAGCATTAACATGGCAAAAGACAATAACAAGAGGACGGAAAAAGATGAAATATACAGAAGGCTTCTGGCTGACAAAGGAAAGCGCTGATATCAAATATGCTTCGGATGCATATTTTGTTGAAGAGATTCCAAACGGCATGAAGATAATAGCTCCTGTAAAGAAGATAATGAGCAGGGGTGATACGCTTAACATGCCTGTCATAACTATTGAATTCACGGCTATATCCGAATGGGTAATAGGAGTGCGTTCATATCATTATGAGGCATACTGTTCGGGAGAAGCGAGATTCGTTATCAATGAACAGAGACATGATGCGAAGGTAAAGATAGATGATGAGCGGGCTGTCATGACTACAGGGAAGATTTCGGTAGTTGTTGACAGGAAGAATTTCTCATACAGCTTTGTGACCGGAGATGTATTAAACGGAACCGGAAACAGCGAAACGATCACCAAATGTGGATTTAAGAATCTTTCTTATATAGTGACAGACAGGGGCTTTAAGACTATGAGTGCCTGTGATGACTATATGAAGGAGAGCGGACAGCCGCATATGGTTACGGAGCTGTCTCTGGATCCCGGAGAATGCGTATACGGACTGGGTGAACGTTTTACTGCTTTTGTGAAGAACGGACAGAGCATTGAAACCTGGAATGAGGACGGAGGAACTTCCTCACAGATAGCATATAAATCAATACCGTTCTATATGACCAACAAAGGATATGGTGTGTTTGTTGACCATACGGATAACGTATCCTTCGAAGTGGCAAGTGAAAAAGTGGAATGTGTAGGTTTCTCAGTTAAGGGTGAGGAATTAAGATACTATCTGATCTATGGTCCGAAGCCTGCGGATGTAATACGCAGATATACCGATCTGACCGGAAAGCCTGCCCTTCTTCCTGCATGGTCATACGGCTTGTGGCTCTCAACATCATTTACGACTGATTATGACGAGAAAACAACCGGCTCATTTATAAAAGGAATGAAAGACCGTGATATCCCGCTGTCGGTATTTTACTTTGACTGCTTCTGGATGAAGGAATTCCATTGGTGCGATCTGGAATGGGACGAGAGGATGTTCCCTGATGTAAAAGGTATGCTTAAACGGTATCATGATATGGGACTTAAGCTTGCCTGCTG
>JAEEHY010000414.1 GCA_016281085.1 Lachnospiraceae bacterium | reverse complement strand
TCGCTGTACTTCTTGATTATGCGGACCCTGAAGGGAATTCTCCTGTTATATACAGTGTAGGTTCCTTCGTATGAAGAGCTCTTCATGGATGCAGTTATGAGCGAATTGTTGCTAGCACTGTTAACAACACCGTTTGCGCCAACGGTGAACTTCATAACGATCGTCTCATTCCTGTAACCGTAAGGGAAGGTTACCTCTTCTATCGTGTAATTGCCGTAAGGAAGCTGATCCACATACAGTGCACCCGACTTGGTTGTAAGCACGGATGTACCCGATGTATCTGCCGTATATGAGTAAGCACCTGCCTGACCCGATACATATACTGTTGCACCGGTATCGGTATTCTTAAGAATAAACTCTGCACCGTCAAGCGCAGCTTTATTGGTTTGATCCTTCTTGAGAATGTTTATCTTTCCCGTAGCATGCTTAATGTTCGTAACAGTAACTGCCTTGCTGATATTTGCAACGCTGCTGTCATCAAGAGTAAATGACTGTGATCCGTTCTTGACATCATATTCAAGACCGCCCGAAATTGCATTACCCTTGGAATCTGTCTCGGTAACCGTATAGGTAAGTCCTGCCGGTACGGGCTTAAATGTTACTGTTTCACCGGCGCCTATCCTGACAACCTGCTTGCCCGAATGAGTACCGCCGTTCACATCATAATATACTGTTCTGCTGCCGGATCCGGATGACAGCACAACATAGAAGGTTGTTCCGTCATTAACAGCCTTCCCGTTAACATCAACATACTGCTTGGTAACCCTGATCTGGCCGGCCATCTTATTGGTGATACCCACGTTCTCATCACCGTCAACCACTACCGTGCAGCTCTGGTCAGCAGCACCCACCTGGCATGTCTTTGATGTACCGTTTACATTGTAGGTTACTTCATATTCATTTCCGTTAGAGTCGATCGCCTTACTCTTAACCTCTGTTACAGTATATGTATCATATTCAAGGTCAGAAATAGTCTTGGTCGTTCCTACCTTAAGTGCGACCTCGCTGTAATCCCTGACAAAAGCTTTCTTCGACTCGTTGTAGTATTCTCCGTTACTGTTCTGTACCGTCACATAGAAAGTTCCGGTCGATGCATCCGAAGGGATAACGCCCTTTGTAAGGCTTATCGAACCGCGTTCGATGATCTCCTTGTTATCAAAGGTCATTGAGCTGACCTGCTTATCCGAGGTACATCTTTTGGTGAGGTCGCTGTAGCTGCCATTGGTAACGTTGTAATACTTCTCTGTTACCTTCTGGCTGATACTGTATCCCGTATCAACGTTCTCAACCTTAACGACAACCATGTATACGGTCGGATCGTACTCGAACTTACCCGAGCCCTCTACCTCGGATATCCTGTAGTAATGAGTACCGGCATCATTCTTATTAAATGAAAGTGTATCGAAGCTTGCAGTCCTGCCATTATTCTTTATGGTCTGCAAAGTCGTATAGCTTCCGTTCTTTAATTCTTCAAGCTTAAACTCAAATACCTGATCGGAGGTGGGAGTATTTCCGTCAACTGTCTTACTGATCTTAAAGCCCGCCGAAGAACCTTCGAACTTCTTGCCGTTGTACGGCCACATATGACCCTCGAAGCTCTCACTGTAGAATCTCCTGGCTATAACACAGCCGTTGTAGTTACCACCGCCCTCAAAGCGAACATATGCATTGGGAGCTATGAGATGTCCGAAATGAGCCCAGTATCCCATCTTGATATTCTTTGCATTGGGAATTGCAAATACAACGCTTGTATATCTTCCGAACTCGATCGAGTCAACATTGGTTCCGTTGAACTGCACACTGGGGAAACCGTTGATATCGTTGGATGAGTTGATCACTACTATGGTATCCACAGGCGATTCGATATTATCACCCTTTATGTTGATCTTGTTGATACCCGCAACGGAATCTATGGAATATGTATTACCCTGAATAAGTGTAAGTACACCCTTGCTGCTGTCATAAGTATATCCATCACCTGTTGCCTTCTTCAGATCGATGTTGTAATCAGTCTGGATCTCGCTGATTTCCTGCTTGATACTGTTGAACGCCGCATTGAAGTCTATATAGTTATCTGTATAATATACGCCCTTAACGTAGTTGATACCCTGATCCATGGTAGCGGACTTGATCCTGTAGCCATAGTATCCGTTACCTTTATTGTCATTATTATAATAGATACCGTTCTTGGTATTTACATTACCGAGGAACAGATAATCACCACCGACTGCATCAAACCAGGTTCCGGGAGTCATTGTACCTTTGATGTAACTGTTCGCCTTGTATATTGCGGAATGATTGCCCCACCACTGGATAAATGCATCACCGCCGGCTGCCATTGCACCGATCGTATGGTTGTGGTTCTCTATATCCTGCTGCACAAAAAGGTTATAGTTGTTAAGAATGTAACCAAGCGAATATGAACCGCCGTCACCGATAAGGGTACGGTTTGTCGTATACTGTGCTGTAGCTACGGTCGAGAAGCTCTCAAGACTTACCGTAACCTCTTCAACCTCACCGGCCCTGTCCGTAACCACTTCATCCGTAACCTCATCCATTGAGGTTATATTTCCATCCTCATCCTCACCGAAATGGAAGGTTTTAACGTCTTCAACCTCAGCTTCGGGAGCAGATTCCACCTTCTGCTTGTATACGATATTAACCTCAACCGGATTGGACGGTTCAACTTCTTCACCGTCAACCGTAAATGTAATATCATATACATATACATTCTCGATCATAAGACCGCTGTCTTTGTTGTCCTCATATATCCTTCCGAGTACTTCATCAAGCTTCTCGGGCTGATTCTTTTCGGTAAGCTCAACCGCATTAAGCACAGCATCATCGGGAAGATCCGCGGGATCCTGAAGTGTAACGGTGATGGATACCTTGGAGTCTTCATATTCATACACTCTCTTCTGTGCATCTTCTATACCGTTTTCCGATACGGAAGCTTCATCGGTATCTATACTGCCGTCTGCATTCCTGACAGTAACGCCGACAGCTCCGTTGTCAACAGAATCAACGGAGTACTCTGCGGTAATGTCTTCAACATTTTCGCCTTCAACATATATGGTAAACGCTTCATTGTTCAATCCGGAGAGACGGATACTTTTTGTGGATTTGGAGAGAGAAGGTATTACACCGTTTCGAACTGTCCTGCCGTCGCACATAACATCCGCAGCCGTCTGAATATGTGCCGCGAAATATGAATTTTTCTTAAGAGTGGAGGCATCAAAAGTAATGGTTATGTCATCATAACCCGAACCCTTGATCTGTCTGCCGTTTGCAGATACCTCAAGTACCTTCTCGGCTGCAGGAACATCTTTGGAAATAAGTGTGATCTGCGGATTGCCGTCGTTACGGATCTTGTACTCAACACTCATACCCTCGGACATACTCTTAACCCTGAAGATGGTCTGCTTCTCTTCAAGTTCGGTAATGTAATATACGCCGCCGTTCTTCTTGGTAAGAGCACCGTTCAGCACGCTGTCGTATTCGGGAGCAGCTCCGCCGGTTATCGTAAGATCAAACGAATCATCCTGAGTCATCTGATCTGTATTGATATACAGGGATACTTCGTTTATTCCCCTCGACTCTATCCTGTCGCTGTAAGCCCTTAGCGCATTCTCATCATGGATGGCCGTTCCCGTACTGCTGTTTTCATCAGGAATGCTTATATCTATTTCCTTAACAGCATTTTCGTCCGGAATAGTATCCTCCGAAGCATCGTCAATCAAAGCATCACCGGTATCCTGTACCTGTGAGCCTTCCTCAACGACCAGACTGTCTCCTTCCTGTGACTCGACGGTGATCAGATTATCACCGGGATCGACCAACATCTGTCCGTCAACACTTGCAAGAACACTGAAGGTGTTCTCCAGAAGCATCGCCGTCAGTGCTATCATAGCTACTGTCGATTTTAATACCTTTCTTCTCTTCATCTTTCTCTCCTTAAAAGCCGTTAACAACTACATTAGTGCATCCGTGCACTAAAAAGGGGCATATTTTCCCCCTTAACCAATAAGACTTTTTACCGACGTTATTTGGTCCAGTTATACAAGCCTTAATTATACACACAAGAATATTTCGGCAGTTTTGCCAAAAAACTTAAGTCATTTTTAGTTACAAATGTAACATAATTATACAAATTGCACACAAAAACGGACAGACCTGCGTCTGTCCGTTTACATAATATACAACTTCCGATCAGTTAACCTTAAATATCCAGCTTGAGAGAGACTTCCTCAGCCGCTTCCTTCTTAAACTCTTCAATCCTGTCCGGACTTGCGGTAGGCAGATCGTCAAGCGATGTCACGTTAAAGCTCCTCAGGAATTCCTCGGTTGTTCCGAACAAAAG
>JAEEHY010000413.1 GCA_016281085.1 Lachnospiraceae bacterium | reverse complement strand
TCCGAATTAACAATTCCCGGAAAATATGCAATTCCAAAAATCACAAAAGCCGCTACTATCAGCCACAGCGGCCTGTAAATGCATGGCTGTTTCTCTATATTATCACTATTCCGGACAATATCTCTTTGCGGACAAACGAATATAAACAAAATATAATCAATGGTGATCAAAACAGATACTGCCATCATAATAATACCGACCACACCAAAAAGGCATATATATCCATCATGTCTGTTTACAAACAAAAATCTGAGGATCTCTTCAAATGAGAGCATTACGACAAAAACAATACCAAGCAAAATATCCCACTTTATATTTTCCTTTACCGAAAACGGACGGTATCCCTTTGTTTCCGAAAAATAAACAATAATAACAGAAACAGATGCCGGTATCAATAATACCGGTATCGCATCCGGAATGTTTTCATATCTCAGCATTCCTGTCATGATAAACAGAATGATCGTAAGCGTATAATAAGCTCCCTTAACTATTCTATGCATGTTTTAACCTCAAATTACAAGCCTCAGCTCCATGTGGCAGTAACAGGGAAACCCAATCCTTCTATTGAGTTATCCTGTCTGACTTAATGGCACGATAAGTAAGAGCTCCGATGTTAAATGTCAGCCATAGTACACCGCTTATAAGCGAAAAAATGAACACTACTGTATATACACGCAACACTTCATATCTTAAATGAAGTTCCTGTATTTCATCTGACTTCGTAAGGTAGACCCTGACTCTGTTTCGATTGCCCTTCTCCACCCTGAGTCTGTTGCCGTCCTGATCATATGCAACATATCCCTCATAATAAAACATGGGAAACTCCATATATTGTCCGTCCGATTTAGACGTATATTCCAGGTCAACATGGGTGTACTGCTTGCTGTACGAATACGCCTCAACATCATCATAATCAGAAAACTCTCCGGTATCATTCGAATACCATTCCGTAAGCGTCCCCGCAGGAAGATAATCCTCCATTTGTGTGTTTATATTTCCGCTTTCGGGAGTTGCAAACAGCTTTCCCGGACTATAAAACTTGACATAATTGATCAATACACCAACCGACATCACAGCTACGATCGAATACATCAGCTTCCTTCGTATCCCGGTTCTTGAGTCCATATTACTGCATATTGCTTCAGCTGCTGTATAGGCAACACACGGAACCGCAACAAAATGGAATCTCCTCGGGTACTGCATCATGGACAAAAATGTATCAATTACAGAAATGTTCTTAAACCAAATCCAGGGAAATACCGGCGTAGCCATTAATACCGATACGAACCCGATGACAAATATCCCTTTGACAAACCTGTTGATATAACCCGTCCGTCTTGCTCCGAAGTAGGCGATGATCATAACCGCCAATGCGATCACATTTTGGATCTCCCTGTCCCACATAACAGGGAAATGATAGAAATCAGTCCATTGGAGAGCATTCCTGTTCCAGTCGGTAAAATAGAAAGCTGCAAACGGCACAAGAACACCGACCGAAAGAACAGCAAACATAATAGCTGCCTTAATAAGAGCAATCATTACTTCCCGGGTAAACAGCTGTTTAAAATGGAACAGAAGATAAATCAGCGCTACCAGACACGACAGGGCAAATCCCATTACATGTGAACACGCCAGTCCCCACAGTCCGACTGCTATATATTTCCATCTGAAACCTCCCCTGTTAACCGCCTCGTGAAGACCGGTGATCAGCAATGGAAGAAATACCAGTGCAGTTCCCATTCCTGCACCTGCTCCGAGATTGAGCATGACAAACAGCCTGAAGGGCTCTATCAGGTAAAATACGGCGGCGATCATTCCCCATCTTATTGATGTGAACAGTCTTTCAGCACACAATACCGTAACAATTGCCGTTGCTATATTCACCATTATCATATACAGGTTATATGATGCGGGTATCGATATATTAAGCAGTCTTAACAGAGCGGGAATATACAGGAACAGTCCGGGCTGAAGAGCAACAAGCTCACCATACTGATTAGCATAATTGGGTCCTATCATTACAGGAAACTGCCCGTCCTTCAGTCCCTGTGCTATCGCTTCGATCCTCTTCATATGGGCCTGTGTATCTATACCGTAATATGTTCCTTTTACACAGTACGGAATACTCACTGCGACCAATGCCATAAACAACAATCCTATATACGACATATTGGTCCGGGACAGCTTCAGCCTGTTAAACATAAGGATTACCGTAATAAAAGCAATTGCAAGTACCCCGGCAAGCGCTATATAGACATAATAATCCCTGTACAGATGCCTATCCGATCTGATGCGTATATCTTCCACCACTATATCTCCGGGTTCTGTCTGATAGAACTTAAGCATACATCTGTCAGTACCAAGCGGCAATATAAGATGCTGATCCGATACTATCTGCTCAGCTCCGTATGTTGCAGGAAGCTGTATATCAAAGACACAGTCATTGTTACCCTGCACAAGAAGTGTACCCGATGCAGTTGAGACAAACGTTACATCAATCGTGTATTTACCTGACGGCAATATTATCGGATGCGTTGCAAAAGCATAATCGTCGGTAACTTCATTTGTATGTATGAAGCCGTTATCCATAAACGCAGATTTATACTCCAATGCATCCCTGTCACATACATACTCATATGTGAGCTCCTGTTGTCTGAGGCAGTATATTGTCAAACAGCAAAATAGCAGACATACTATAAGTATGCCCACACATTTTTGTCCGGCAGTCAATTTATATTCTTTCGAAACACCCATTGCCAATATCCCCGACGTTCTATTGCCCACTCATCTCATTGTCGATCCACTGAACTCTCTGTCTGAAAAAATCAAGCCGGCCTTCTGCTTCCTCAACGTAACTGTCTCCGTATTTTATCCATAGCGCCGGCCAGTCAGACCTCCATCTTCTAAAATTGAGAGCCCCGTCATCAGCCATCTCATTCATACGTATCTCATACTGTTCGAGGGCTTTATACATGGCATCCCTGACTCCGCCGTTCCAATAAATATCATATACTGCAGTCCTGAACTCCTCTCTTTCAAACAGGAGACCATACCAACCGAGTTCCCGGACCTTCCAACCTGTAGGATCGCTAAAGCTCTCGCCACCTTTTTCAGCTCTCCATCCAAGTGACAGATCCATGTCCCATATCGGACCCATGAACACCCTGTCCGCCTCAGCCCTGTAATAGGAATATGTCGAACGGTAGTCTGCATCATAGTTCATACTGATTTCCTGTATCCAGTAGTACTTCACCATACTGTCCAAATCCATTATATCAGTGTAACTGTCATCCGAAACATTTTCAATTGATGAGATAAATCTCTGCAAATATTGCTGTTGCACCGTTAATTCCTTCTCCGTCTCTTCCTTAGGCCATACTATATTTGCATAGGGTTTTACCGTATGTTCATCATCCAGCGATAAGGTAGTATCAAAATCTATACGTTGTTCCGGAGAAGGATCCCCCCAGTTGATCAGAAAATCACCTTTGTTAAGAGGTATACATCTCTTATCTGCCTTAACCTTTGTCGTCAGTAAATAAACTCCCTGATACTGTCCGTTGACATACAGCGTCACCTGTTCATGATCCGGTTCATAAGGCAAACCTGCATTTTTTGCCATATCAAGGAACACTTCATTATTTAGTAATGTCTTATCCTGTGAATTACTTATCAGATTAAATGAGCGATGCTTACCCAATCCCAGAAGATATACCGTTTCATCCATTTCGAGCGTAAATGACTTCTTTGGCGAATACTGCCATGATGTATTTCCGCGTCCTCTGAGCTTCATTGCACCGTTTTTTTTATTTTTGAAATGTTTACTTACAGTTTCATCTATCCAGTGGTTTTCCTTCGCAAGCTCTCTGCTTACCGATACCTTCATGGTTCCATGGCACTCCACTGTTTTATCGGATGCTATAAGCTCTTCAAAGCTTGGCGAATCCGTGTCGATAATTAAAGATATCACGGGAAGATTGGTAAATACCGGTATCAGTTCCCTAAATCCTATATAACAGCTGTGGCTAAGATCAACAACATATCGGTTGAGATAATTCCCATCATCATCAACTGCATAACATACTGTATGAGAAGCATCGAAATCTGCAGGAGTTATTATATACTGTCTCTGTTCATCATCATCAAAAACAGTTGAGTACAGATCTGCCTTAATCCCTTTGTTTTCATCCTCAGGTAACAGAAACCTTACCCTCGGAACAGCGTTAATTTCATCAACGGATACTGCAAGTACAGATTTTTCTGTATTTGCAGACGCAATCTTTTCACCGTACAATGAACCGGCCAACATCCCTAATGAGATTATTATCAATGCAACCAAACTAATTTTCTGAATACTCATTATATCCTAACCGCGGAACTCGCCTTCATGTTCTATAAGTGATACTCCGGTAATATCTTCCAGTCCGTTCAGGGACTCCAACAGTTCCGCAGGTTTTAAAGTACGCACTTCATATACTATATCAACACCGTCTTTCGTCATATTTCTTGATTTCACGCGGCTATACGTTGTATTGTTCTTCATGATTTCTGCGATACGCTTCTCTATTTCATTATCCGTACTGCTGACAAACAATATATTGGCTGTTCGCGTTTCAGGGATCAGCTTCATGACAAGTATGGCTATCGTAACGCACGCTGCAACTATCACGGCAATCTTATACAGACCCGTTCCGCATATTATACCCGTTCCTATCGACCAGAAAAGAAACAGGAGATCGATGGGCTCCTTAATTGCTGTCCTGAACCTGACTATTGACAGTGCACCCACCATACCGAGTGAAATAACAAGGCTTGACTGCATCGCCATTATGATACCGCAGGTTACAAGGGAAATTGCAGCCATGGTAATGTTATAGTTCTTTGAATAAAAGCTGTTCCTGGTTATGATCCTGTATACCGTAAATAAATACATAGCCAGGACAAATGCCACTGCCATGGTTATTATTATTTCAGCCCCGGTCATATCTATACCAGAAAAGCCTTGAAACAGATTGTTCCTTATCGCATCCTTAAATGTCATCATATGTTCCTCACATGTTTTTTTCTATATCATCATGGCTTCTCTGGCCATATAGTATTTTGAAAACGAAGTCCTCCTCATATCACCGGCTTTGAGCAGCATAAGAATATAATCCGGCAGAAATTCATCATACTTTACTTCTATCATATGAATTCCGGTTTCGCACACCGGTACGGCAGGCATATCACGTTCAAAAAACAAATCCCACTTCCTGCTCACCGCAATATTTCTGTCAAACGTCACTCTTACATTGCATGGCATGTATGTATATGCACTCCGTTCATATTCAACGATCGCCGCCGGTCTGTAACCTTCAGCCGTAATCTTCTGAGCAATCCTCAGCATTACCGCTGTTTCTCTGTTTCCGTTCGCAGAAAACCCCTTACAGGCTTCTTTACCATATACTGTTTCACCCACAATATCATGTATACTTCCCGCATGAATACATGCCTCAAACTGTTCTCTTGATATTCCTGCACTTTCCTTACGGGTTGTATCATAATACTTGCTTTTTATCTCGGCTTTTATTACTTTATCATTGCAATCATATATCCGCAAGCGGTATTTGCTTCTTGTACCCACACCAGATATATTGTCATTAAGACAAGTGTCATCGGGAGAATCAAAATAAACACTTCTGATCTTGTAACAGTCACCCATCTGATGTCTGTCCCGCCGCATTATTCCTTTTATTCTGTTTTCGACCTTAACCAGCATCCTGTCATCGCACAGGAACTTAAGCTCTTTTCTGTTATTCACGTTCTATCCCTGTTGTACACTTAATTCCGTTTATATAGCAAATTGTCTCATATTGGTACTTCTGTTTATCTGTCATATCTCCTCATATTGATGCCTCTGTCAATCCGGATGTCCTAAAAGTTGCATATCAGGATAATGCTTCTCCCAAGCATGCACTGCGTATGGTATATTTCCCTTATCCATCTCTTCCTTCATATTGGTCTCAAGAGCGAAAGCCGAAGCTTCTTCCACAGATGCCGCCCTGTATTTATCATCCGGATCGAGCGCAAACCACGAAAAGAACATATCCTCGTTGAATCTCCAGTAGAAATCCACAAGGTTCCGCTTACGCTCCAGGAGATTAAGCGAATGTAATACATGCCTCAGTGAGAAGCCTCCGTTTCCAACCTTTACATCTTCCGGGTGTTTCACCACCTTAAGCTTGAAGAAGTCTTTAATACCGTACGGTTTGGTGAAAGGACCTTCCGGCCACGGTGCTCCCCAGTAATCGTATGCCTTTTCTCTTGATATCAAAAGGAATTCCTCCAGTGTATGATCTGTATCAAGTATATATGTATCCGTCTGCGCAATCAACATATATTCATACTCGAGAAATGTTCTGTAAAACTCCTGTGAAAGAAGAAGCCTGCTGTAAGTTTTATTTGATTTAAAATACTTCTTCATAAATGGTTTGAAATGGATATGATCATTGAACAGATCCGCGATATTTGCGTCTTTTTTATTTTTGATCTCTTCGCTGAAAACATCAATGATCAGTTCCTCATAAGCCGATGTATCCATCAGAAACGGATGCACAAAGAAGATATCGTAATCCTTAAGCACTTCCGTGTTTCTGCGGATCGATATCTTCTCATTATCCGTCGGTATTGTATTATATATCGGAATTATTATGCAGCAGGATTTCATCTCCCATATTCCTTCCATTCTACTTTATCTCTTCAGCCGGATTCATTTACTATTATATACCTTATGTGCAAGTGCGTCAGCAAATAATATTTTTTCCTGTCGCCGCCAGGCTTATTCGCTACTGCCCACGATCTTGTATCGTGGGAGCCCGCCGGCTTTGAGGCATCAAAGAAATCCGTTAGGATTTCTTCCTATACGCTCATATCCGGCTGTCGCCGCCAGGCTTATTCGTTACGCTTCGCTACACTCATATCCGGCTGTCGCCGGATTAAATAAGAGAGACACCCCGCATCTTGCGTGCGAGCACGCGATACGGGGTGTCTCTCTTATTTAGCCTGGCTCGTAGCTACGCTTACATCATCCCACCCATGCCGGCGCCTGCGGGCATTGCGGGGGTGTCTTCCTTGATGTTTGCTACTACCGATTCGGTTGTAAGGAAGGTTGATGCTACGCTGGTTGCGTTCTGGAGTGCTGAACGGGTTACCTTAACGGGATCAAGTATTCCCTGCTTAACCATATCCACGTACTCACCTGACAGAGCATCGAAGCCCATACCATCCTTGCTTTCCTTAACCTTGTTTATGATAACTGCACCTTCAAGTCCTGCATTTCCTGCTATATGATAAAGAGGTGCTTCCAGAGCCTTCATAACGATGTTGGCACCTGTCTTCTCATCACCTGTAAGTGACTCGGCAAGCTTAGCAACCTGCTTCTGTGCATGAATGTATGCTGATCCGCCGCCTGCGATGATGCCTTCTTCTACAGCAGCTCTTGTAGCTGCAAGTGCATCTTCCATACGAAGCTTGGCTTCCTTCATCTCTGTTTCTGTTGCAGCACCTACACGGATAACTGCTACGCCGCCTGCGAGCTTGGCAAGTCTCTCCTGAAGCTTCTCACGATCGAAGTCCGAAGTAGTCTCTTCGATCTGCATCTTGATCTGACTGATACGTGCATCGATTGCCTTCTTATCGCCTTCACCGTCAACGATGACTGTGTTCTCCTTCTGAACCTTAACTGACTTAGCGCGTCCGAGCTGATCAAGTGTTGTCTCCTTAAGATCAAGTCCGAGGTCATCAGAGATCACCTGGCCGCCTGTAAGTATTGCGATATCCTCGAGCATAGCCTTTCTTCTGTCGCCGTATCCGGGAGCCTTAACTCCTACTACCTGGAAGGTTCCGCGGAGCTTGTTAACGATAAGGGTTGTAAGAGCCTCGCCCTCGATATCCTCCGCAATTATAAGAAGTCTTGAACCTGACTGAACAATCTGCTCAAGCAGGGGAAGTATATCCTGGATATTTGATATCTTCTTATCTGTAATAAGAATATAAGGATTCTCGAGATTAGCCTCCATCTTATCCATATCGGTTGCCATATAAGCAGAAATATATCCGCGGTCGAACTGCATACCTTCAACAAGGTCAAGCTCTGTGAGCATGGTCTTTGATTCCTCGATGGTTATAACGCCGTCACCCGAAACCTTCTCCATTGCATCCGCAACCATATTTCCTACCTCATCATCACCTGCTGAGATAGCTGCTACCCTTGCGATATGCTCCTTGCCGTTAACCTTGCTTGACATCTTTGCGATAGCGTCAAC
>JAEEHY010000412.1 GCA_016281085.1 Lachnospiraceae bacterium | reverse complement strand
GTCATGCTTCGGTATCAGATCCCTTCTCTCAGAGCCCGGCCTGACATAGGCAATAACCTTAATACCTTCCTTTATGCACTTTTTTATAAGGGCTGTTCCGATCGGTCCGGTGCAGCCTGATATGGCAACCGTTTTCATATTTGCACTTTTTCGATTTCTGACTCTTCTCCTACCCGCGCCTCGACAATATACCTCGGCCGTTCCTTGACTTCCATATATATCTTACCTATATACTGCCCTACCATACCAATCGAAAACAGAACCAGTCCTCCTATAAACCACAGTGACAGCACTATCGAAGTCCAACCGCTTACAACATTTCCTGTGAGATATGAATGAAAAGCATATATTGCAAATGCAACGGCACAGATTATCAGAAATACTCCTATACCCATGATATATGACATAGGCTTGATACTGAAGGAAGTTATACCGTCAAAGGCGAAGGCCAGCATCTTTCTCAGAGGATATTTCGACTCACCCGCAGTACGCTCCTTCCTCTCGTAATATACACAGTCCGACTTATATCCGATAGTGGGAACAATACCCCTTAGGAACAGATTTCTCTCTTTGAACTGCGACAGTCCGTCTATAGCTCTGGCACTCATCAGACGATAGTCGGCATGATTGTAAATACTCTTGGCACCCATCACCTTCATAAGCTTGTAAAAGCTCTCAGCAGTAAAACGCTTGAAAAAGGTATCCGTCTTCCTGGCACTGCGCACCCCGTATACAATATCACAGCCTTCCTCAAGCTTAGTGACCATATCCGACATCACGGCAATATCATCCTGAAGATCCGCATCTATGGAAATGGCCGCATCAACCTCATCCTTCACGGTCATAAGTCCCGCAAGCAATGCATTCTGATGTCCCACATTACCTGCAAGCTTAAGTCCCTGAACACAGCTCTCCTCTTTTGCAAACTCATCTATGATCTTCCAGGTATCATCCCTGCTGCCGTCATCGACATACAGGATAAAGCTGTCCTCTGTTATTTGCTTTGCTGCCTTTAATTCCTTAATAAGTCCGGTAAGCTGTTTATTTGTATCCGGCAGTACCTCCTGCTCATTGTAACAGGGTACCACTATCGCAAGTCTTATCATTATTTATTTCCTCTTCTTTCAAGCCTTCTCATTTCTTCCGGGTTTCTTTCCTGCTGTCATTTGAGAGTTCCGTTTCTGAATTGGCCTTCACCCTTCTTATCCCATTAACAAGCTGTTTCAGATCCTCTGCATACATGAATATTATAACCCCCGATGCTGCAATTGCCAATACAAGCATAGGAAGAAGGCGATCCGGTATAAACAGGCGCCATACAGTCATTGTAAGTGCCATTATCACAGCAGATATATAAAACCTGTCAGAAATAACAAGGAGCTTCATCCTTATAAGAACGACCGATGCGATCACAAGTGCCACGATATATCCCGTCAGTGTGGCAACAGCAGCTCCCTCAATCCCCATAACAGGTATCAGTATGTAGTTGAGAACCACATTAGCCACGGCACCGGTTATAAGGATAAGCATATTGGGCCAGGTCTTCTTAATAACCAGAAACTGATTTGAAATCACCTGGAACAGCATAAGCAGGAGCGGTGCAATGAACAGATACGGTGCAACAATGTATCCGCCGTAGTATTCCTCCGTGAACAGCAGCTTAAATATCACATTGCTGAACGCACATACAAAAGCCGTGATAACAAAGGATATTGCTCCCAGATACTCGAACACGACAGAATTGGATCGCACCTGGTCATCCTCCTTCATGGTAGAAAAAGCAAAATACTGCCACCCCATCGCAAACGCCGTATATACAAGCTGACTGGCATGTCCGAGCTTGCTTCCTATCGCATAAACACCGGATTCACCCACATTGATAAGATTCGTTATCATAAGCCTGTCACAGGAATTAAACACCCAGTAAGTGAGGATGTTTACAGCCATCGGAATTCCGATCGGAAGAAGCACCTTAAGCAGGGCTGCATCAAAAAGCTTAAGTGAAAACCATTTTCTGTTGATCAGAGTATATGTTATGAATGTAATACAGGCAGCCAGCAGGAGTCCGAGCGGCATCGCCGTAAGATAGTATCCTTTCATCAGAAGGACAATGGATATGGTATATGAGATCAGCGGACCCACGGTATTGACAGCAAGAAAGGTCTTCCGGTGATTCTGCATTCTTGTAGGAGATGCGATTATCGTGTTGACAGAATCTGCAAATACATTTAAAGCAACAATATAAATTATAAACGAATATACATCCGATCCCAGAAAATATTTAGACAGTGTTCCCCGGAAAACAGCTATCAGCACGCTGACTGCCACAGCAGATACCAGTACGAACAGGAGCGTTGTAGTACATACCTTCCTCCTGTACTCTTCATCCTCCTTCTCAAAAAACATACGGTACATCGCATCATACATTCCCATGACCGCTATCGCAGTACCGAAGGACACAATTGTGTTAGCCATATCACTGATGCCGAAATACGTCTTATCCGGCATAAGCCTCGTAATTATCGGAATCATAATAAGCGGGATCAGCTTGTTAATGATCCCACCAAAACCGTAAACTATGAAATTCTCTACAAAAAGCTTAAACTTGTTCATTACTTGTATAAATTAATTTCTTTTGACTACTTTGTCAAGGAAGCTGCTTTTCAGTGCCGCATCCTTCTTTTGGAATATAACGGATCTTATATTCATCCAGGCAACAAACAGAAGGCTCACAAACATGAACTTTAACACACAGGTCATAAGCCACCATTCTTTATCAAGGATCCTCGGGAAATACAACGCCAGTGTTTTCCCCCAGAA
Source organism: Lachnospiraceae bacterium (assembly GCA_016281085.1). Taxonomy (GTDB): domain Bacteria; phylum Bacillota; class Clostridia; order Lachnospirales; family Lachnospiraceae; genus UBA2868. The sequence goes on along the minus strand of JAEEHY010000412.1, from coordinate 2,568 downwards.
ATCAAATGCAAAAAAGAATATGGAATTGCATCCGATAACAACGAGTATATTTCCTGATGTGATCCTATTACTAAGCCATCTGCACGATCCCATCACAAGCAGGCTCATGGATAAAGCTCCCACGTAAGTTAAGATGATATTTCCATATTTGTTAAAATATACATCCACATCATGGAAATACATATGGTCAACTATCAGACATGACAATCCGACAGTGAGAAATAAACCAAGGATTATGATCTTGTTTCTTTTATTATACAGATCAGTTCTGTCCTTCACTTTTCGGTAAACAGTCTTAAGCGCATTTCCGATCGCAATAAATGCAACAGCTGAACATATTGTATGCTGTCCCCATGGAAGCTCTCTAGGCATACCGGCAGCATCCATAAGTGCATTCCAGTTATATCCCGTGACCGCCATCACAATATATAAGGCTGTCTTGACAGGTAATACAGGAATCATATCTATGATCCTGAACACAAGAAGTGCCACGGTGATTGCCGGCAGATACCACAGCGGCATACAGTTTGGCATCTCTCTCCACTGTCCCTTCAAAGAAGCAATACAGTATGAAAGTATACTGTTCTTTATCCCGGAAAAAGTATAATTTCCGACAAGCATATATGGTATCCTCAGCAGGCTGTTTGCAAAGCAGAAGATCATATAAGGTACAAGATATCTTCTTGCCAGCTTCACAATATAACCGGTAATCTTTTCTTTCCTGTACAGAAATCCCGATAATATAAACAGAAGCGGTATATGAAATCCGTAAATAAACCAGCTGAACGGATTGCCTGTTGAATGTCCGGCCAAAACAAGTATTATCGCAATACCGCGAACCATATCAAGCCACAGTTCACGTTTGGAACCATAACTGCCTCTGTATAGATCCGGCCGCAATGCTACTATCGTAAGAATAAGGAATACAATTCCCAAAACAATAAGCAGATTACGTAAATGATATGATCTCCCCCATGACTCACGGAATACTCTGATATTGTTTAGTTCAAATGAACCCTTCCCCGAATAGAGCACCCTTATCTCAAAATTATCAATATCTTCGGTCACACTGAATTTGTAACAGACCTGTCTTGCCTCAAAAGGAAGGATTGTTTCTTCCTCAGTTATTATCTTATCCTCATTTTCAAAAGCATATATACGCAACGACTGATGAAAAGCGGATTCATATTCAACCAACGCGTAATAACTGCCCTTATCAAGATGAACAAACGGACCGTAGATTATCTCGTTTTCATCTTCCTCATTAAGCCCGTTCTCCCTGAATATCCTCTCATCCATATACCAGCCGTCATCATAAACTATGTATCTGGATTGCCATGTATTTATATCGGGACTCACCAAATCACGGCTGTTGTCAACAAAACGCAAAGATACCATTATACATAGTATAATGCATAATATCATCATGCATGGAAAGATCAGTTTTCCATGATATCTTTTTTCCATCAATCCGCCTTTCCTTATTTTTTCAGCATACACAGTGAACTGTTTTCCATATTTCTGTTACTGCTCAGATAGAACTCATTGGCGGCCGGCGACCCGAACTCATCATTCATCTCATCCTTAAGCGCCCTACCCGGATGAAACAGTATCTCCAGATCCCGTCCGGCGTCCGAAGCTTTTTTCTCCATTGCCGGCTTCAGTCTTTCTATCCGCGGGTAATCCATGCCACCGCTCATAAGAAGTCCCCACAGATACATTTTGTGAAGACCTCTCTTCTCACAGAATTTATCGATCTTACCTGAATACATGGCAAGGATAATATTCTTTACCGCATTTATCGGACGATATGTTTTATACAGACCGGACTCTGACAGAAATACACCGAGCGGTTCCTTTGAACAGCGGATATATTCAACATCATATTTGTTGTCATCGATCACCGAGGTTATTGCCTTCCACACTATGGGCAGATGATGCGTATGCTGATGGCTGTCGATACGAAGTGCCTTCTGACTGCACTGAACACCATTCTTTGCAGCTATATCAATACACTTATTAACTGCACGCATACACTTATCGATCTGTGCGGCAATCTCCTTTGTTATACCCCGTCTGATACTGTTACCGGCAGGCAGTGTATAGGAATACTTAAATAACTGTCCCCACGAAAAATCAAGGTACTTCCCTAGTCCGGAATCAGCCAGTGTTAATCCCTCTACCAGATTAATATGTACACTCATAAGCGGTAAGAAAGGCATAGAAGGTATGGCAGCATAAAGCATGTCCATACATTCTTCAAAGCAGCCCGTATTGGGCACTATGCTGATACTGTCAAGCCTGCCCTTAAGCATACATTCAAGCATCTCTGACGACGTGTTTTGGGTCAGTGCGTAATCATCCGCATGTATATCGATCATCATCCTAATCCTTACATAAACGTATATATGGAATAACAGAATATTTCCGGTTCATACAGATTACCTAAATATCGTATCCCATCTTTCCATCTAACTCTTCTATCTGCTTAAGCTTCTCTTCTTCGGTCTTATCCGCCCAATAAGTATTGTAAACAGGATATTTTTCCATATTTGCCTTATGCTTCTG
>JAEEHY010000411.1 GCA_016281085.1 Lachnospiraceae bacterium | reverse complement strand
TTGTTTCCTCAATCTTCTTAATTACATCGTTCATGTTCTGATCCTTATTTCCTTTCCCGGTTTCACTAAGCCGTTTGACTTGATTATATACCCGTCTCCCCCTGAATAACCAATCCATTTTCCGATATTTCAGATACATTTCGACCATCAGTTGTTCTTGAAATAATCGGGATAATTCTTCTCCAGCTCTTTCTTATCGAACTTATAACGCATAAGATGTCTGCTTATAAGATCCTTGACTTCTTCCTTGTTGCCTGATTTGATGGCTTCAAGTATTGCCCTGTGGTCTGTCACTATCTTGATATCCTTGATCGTGTGCAGGCTCAGTATCCTTATCCTGTCAAAATGTCCCATGATCGACTGCATTATATTGTAAGTGCGTTCCTTACCGCACATAAGGAACAGATCCTTATGGAACTGATTGTCAAGATCCATTATCTTGGACGACATGCCGTTGTTAAGATAATATTCCTGAAGACCGACATTCTCACTCAGCTGCTCCAGCTGGTCAAAGGTTATCTTATCACACAGCTCCTCTGTTATCGCGATCTCAAGTGTTCTTCGCAGGAATGCAGCCTCTTCAACCGCCTCAAAGGAAATACCTGCAACATAGCTTCCTCTTTGCGGGAACACTTCTATAAGCTGTGATTTCTGTAACTCCTGAAGGGCTTCCCTTACGGGCGTTCTGCTGACTCCGAGAGCCCTGGCCAGCTCGTTCTCACTTACCAGTGCACCCGGTTTAAGTTCAAGACTTATAATATTCTCCGAAATCTCTCTAAGGGCATATGCTTTGGCTGTTTCTCCGGCCATTCTCTCCCTTACCCGTATCATTCCTTCCACAATTTATTCTCCGTTGATCAAACACTGTGAAGGACTTCTCTTACCTTGCCCTTACCGCTGTTCATCTCATTAAACAGTTCGGTAACTCGTTCAGCAAGACCTGCCTCATACAGATCCACAGCAAAGATGTCCTTCCTTGACAATATGGCCTTAAGATCCTCTGCCTTAGCCGGCTTCCAATCCCTGTACTGCTCCATGATACCCGAAAGCTCAGCAAGCAGCGGATCGGGACTCTGCTCAAACTTCTCACCCTCATCATTGATTCCCGTAAGATACCTTAAGTATCCTGCAAGAACAACAGGAATATAATGAAGCTTTGATACATCATCACCCTTGGCGATATAAGCCTTCAGTGTCTCACCAAATCTTATCGGCAGCTTCTGTGATGTGTCACATGCGATCCTCTGAGGAGTATCAGGCATGAAAGGGTTAACCAGTCTCTTATGAAGTACCTCATCTATAAAGGTCTCGGGTTTAATGATCCCGGGATTTACAACAACAGGCATTCCTTCCTTGTAGCCCATTCCCTCAACAAATGAGGAAAGATCCTCATCCTTCATTTCCTTCCAGATGCTGTCATATGAAAGAAGGCATCCGAATACTGCCAGTGCTGTATGAAGAGGGTTAAGACAGGTACATACCTTCATCTTCTCAACCTTGTCTACAGTCTCTCTGTCCGTGAAATATACTCCACCCTTGTCAAAAGGAGGCCTTCCGTTCGGGAATTTGTCCTCAACAACGAGATACTGTGTTTCTTCGGCATTTACAAATGCTGCAGTATATGTATGCTTATCGGTAACAATGATATCTGTATCCTCAAAGCCGTCCTTCTTAAGCATTTCAACCACATCCGCATCAGGACGGGGTGTGATCTTATCGATCATGCTCAGGGGGAATGTAACCTTACTCTCATCCGACAGATAATCAACGAACTCCTTCGGAACAAGTCCCTGCTCTGCCCACTTATTGGCATAAGCGAATACTGCAGCCTTAAGCTTGTCACCGTTATGCGAGCAGTTGTCCATGCTGGCCATCGTCACAGGATAAGCTCCGTTGCTGAAACGCTCAAATAAAAGATAAGCCATCTTTCCCATAAGATGCTTGGGCGGGAAACATTTGTTGTCGAAGTCATCCTTGACAACACCTGCAAGTGAGCCGTCCGGTCCGTTAAGTGAGTATCCCTTTTCGGTTATTGTAAAGCTTACCATCTGAAGTGACTTCGAAGTAAATATCTCCTTAAGCCTTGCAAGATCATCCTCTCTTGCAAAATCAGCGGTCAGGGATTCCGTAACAGAACCGATCACCTTCTTCTCTATATTCCCGTCACTCTTAAGGGTAACCAGAAGACTAAGATCATCAAAAGGCTTGTAGGCCTTGGAGATTATGTCGTAATCAAAACCCTCCACAGCTATAACACCCTTGTCATACACTCCCTGGTTAAGCAGATCGTCGATCACCGCGGCGGGAAATGCCCTGAAAATATTACCTGTTCCGAAATGAACCCATGCAGGCTCCTTTGAAGTAAGTTCCCTTACCTTTTCCCTGTCATATCCGGGTAACTTATATCCATTATCTTCAAATACCTTTCTGGCATTAACATCATTGATCTGTGCCAATTTCATTTTATTCTTCTCCTTTCGTATACGTGTTTCTTTTATTTACAGATCCTCCACCCAATACAGATCAGACTGTTCCTTATAACATCAGCCTCTCGTGGCATTCTTATCAATAGCTTCCCACAGGCCGTTGATGTATGTTGCACCGAGCGCCCTGTCATACAGTCCGTAGCCCGGCATTGCAACCTCATCCCATATCATCCTTCCGTGATCGGGACGGATGGGACCTTCAAAACCGATCTCATACAGAGCCTTAACTATCTCATACAGATCAAAATCACCGTCCGATGAAAGATGTGCAGCTTCCTCGAAATCATCATCCGAGTTGAACTTGAGATTCCTTACATGTGCAAAATGCAGCCTTCCCTTAAGTGCCCTGATCATGCCCGGAAGATCATTCTCCCTGTTGGTTCCGTAAGAACCCGAACAGAAGGTAACACCGTTATGCGGATTGTCTACCATCTTCATCATTCTCATGATGTTGGGAAGGTTGATTATTATCCTGGGAAGTCCGAATACAGACCATGCGGGATCATCGGGATGTATAGCCATATTTATATCATACTCATCACAGACAGGCATTATCTTCTCAAGGAAATACTTAAGATTCTCGAACAGCTTCTCCTCATCTACATCCTTATAGGCCTCAAACAGCTCCTTTATCTTAGCCATACGCTCAGGCTCCCATCCGGGAAGGACTGCTCCGTTGGCGTCACCCTTGATAGAGTCGAACATCGTTTCCGGATCAAGTGCATCGATAGCCTTCTGAGAATAAGCAAGAACGGTAGAACCATCCGGTCTCTTCCTTGCAAGCTCCGACCTTGTCCAGTCGAATACGGGCATGAAGTTGTAGCATACCATATGGATATCTTCTTCACCCAGATTCTTTAATGTCTCAATATAATTGTCAATATACTGATCTCTGTCAGGGCTTCCTATCTTGATCGAGTCATGGATATTTACCGACTCAATACCTGAAATATGAAGGCCTGCCGCTTCAACCTCATCCTTAAGTGCACGGATCCTCTCACGAGACCACACCTCACCCGGAGTAGTATCATAAAGGGTCGTGATAACCCCTGTCACACCCGGCACCTGCCTTATCTGCTGAAGCGTAACCGTGTCAAAACCTGTTCCGAACCATCTCATTGTCATTTCCATATTCTTTTCCTCTTTCTTTTACAATTAATGTCTGTGTCTAGATTTACATCATGTTAACTTAATAAACTTGTATACAAGTATACTACCACGTTATCGTCAACTTAGCTATAGTATTTTTTTATAATATGACGATGCCCTTTTTGTATATAATTACCAATACTGTCCGCCAGCCCTCATTCAACTGTATATATATACATACATTTATAAAGATAAACAGACGATAAACCTTTATTTTTTCTGCAAATATGATAAAATATTAAGTAACCATTCTAAATCGTAGTTAAAGTGTACGATCTTAACATACGCAAGGAGGGATATATGTCTTCCACTGACAGGGTTTATCATGTGGGCGTAATGCTCGGTAACATACATACACAACACCCTAAGGAACTGGTAGAAGGAATATATGATGCGGCAAGGAGTGAAAATGTAAACGTCACTCTCTTTCTTGGTGCTCAGGGAAATGCATTTGACTTCTGGAAGCAGAGCAATGCTTCGGATTCCATGTCGTACCACTATCAATTCAATGCATTATATGATTACGCTCTGATCAGCAAGCTTGATGTACTCATTATCTCATACGGTACGTTGTGTATATATTTTGAACAGGACGATAAGGAAGAATTCATCTCCAAATTCAGGGGCGTGCCGCTCATTATCCTCGAGGAGTATGAGGAGAACTCTCCCGACACCTATATAATGAGTGATAACTACGGCAGTATGAAAAATATCATGGAACATCTTATAGAGCACCACGGCTATAAGAAAATCCTTCATATAAGCGGCCCGAAGAACAATGCGGATGCTACCGACAGACGTCGTGCCTATATAGACAGTATGAGGGTTCACGGTCTTCCCGTCGACGATTCAATGATCGAGTACGGCGACTACTCAACAGATGTCGATTCACTGGTTCATCGCATACTGGACAACAACCCGGATGCCGAGGCAATAGTCAGTGCCAATGATGAAATGGCCATCAGTATTTACCGCGTATGCAAACAGCGCGGTCTTGTAGTAGGTAAGGATATTGCCGTAACCGGTTATGATGACATGGAACAGGCGCAACGTATGGATCCGCCGCTTACCACAGCGGATCAGAACGGTCTGGATATGGGGTATAAGGCCTTTAAGCTTGCCATCCAGATATGCAAGGAGCATAAAAGCAAGAAGATCCTGCTTCCCGCGCACTTTAAGAAGCGCGGTTCCTGTGGCTGTGCATATTACGGCACAGGCGGTTCCAATCTCATGCTCGAGATCTTGAAACGCATTTCAGGCTATGAGGATGCTTCAAACATCAATGCCGCGGCAGACTGTGCGGCTCAGAGTTCAATGCGCGGTATCAACACCTCCGATTCCACCAATATCTGCAAACAGTATTATATTGATGTGATCATCCTGATGTATAAGATACAGGCCGGCCTGCTTACTTCTTCGGACAGGCAGGACATAGGTGCATTGGCACTGGAACGTGTAAGGAATGTGTTGACATCCGACAGTGCGGAATACATTAACATTTCCCGCTTCACCGAAACACTGCATCAGATATTCAGCTATATGGAAGCTTCTACAGATGACAGGGATGCTCTTCTGCTCATCGGTTATGTATTTGAAGTAACGGATACGTATATAGAATCCCTTATCATGCATCAGAGCTCCGAAATGTACAATCTTCTGCAACGCCGCAACTGGATGGCACCTGCAATGATACAGAAGATGATGGAAAACGTTAACAACGAGAAGAACTTCTATCGTATGGCAATGGAACACATCAAGGCTCAGGGGGCATTCAGCGCATATCTGTATCTTCTTGAGAAGCCTGCCAGATATCCAAGGAACAGGGAATTTACATGCCCCAAGAAGCTGTACCTGGCTTCGGAATACGTGAACGGTAAGATCACTTCCTATTCGCCGGACAAACGGCCGGTAATAACAGCGCAAAACGGTATTGTTTCGAAATATCCATCAACCAGCGGTCACAGATATGTTGCCTTCGTTCTGTTTGCGGAGGAATATCAGTACGGTCTTATGCTGTGTGAGATCGACGCCGACTCAATCGGTGCCCTGTACGGTATCGGCTTACAGATAAGCACCGCGCAGGCATATCTTCAGATGAGCAAAAAGGAAATGGAAGCCAAGAGGAAGCTTGAGGATACGCTTAAGAGTCTTAAGGAAAAGAACCAGATCCTTAATTTCATTTCGGCAAATGATCAGCTTACGGGCTTGTATAACAGACGCGGATTTATGGAACATGTTATTGAAGCCAACAGGGCCAATGACGGTAAACGTGCTGTCGTCTTCTTCTCGGATCTTGATCATCTTAAACAGATCAATGATATATTCGGACACTCGGACGGTGATTTTGCAATTACTCACGTTGCCGACATACTCAAGGATACACTGAATTCTTCCGGTTTCACCGGGCGCATAGGCGGCGATGAGTTCGTTTCCTTCTATGTATGCAGGAAAAACGATGAACCGAAGAAACTGATCGCAGCAATGAAGGAGAAGTGCAAGATATTAAACGCAACCAGCTACAAACCTTATTACGTTGAATTTTCAGTGGGATATGTCGAGTTCGTCTGCGCACCGTCAATTCAGATCTCAGATCTGATCAACAGAGCCGATGAGGTTCTTTACGAAGCCAAGAAAAAGAGACGCGCAAACGTTGTACGCGAATCACCTCTCGGAATATAAATTTGTGATGTTCCAAACAATTACAAATATATAAATAAGAAGAAACAGAGACATCAGTCTCTGTTTCTTCTTATATTATATACTTGTAACTATTCAGAACAGGTAATGTCATAAGGAATCCACCGCAAGCGGTACCCCTTATGACGAATTCTCAAAATACTTCGTATTTTTCGCTGTTTTGGATTCATCCAGCATATATACTAAATTCGAAAATACCTCATTAAGTATATATGCATGGCTCACACTAAGCTCGAAAAAACCTCGCTAAGTGTTCTGCACAAATACATATATTTATAAAACATGCCTCTTTCATGCAAGCATGAGAGTCATATTTTAAAATATTTGTGCTGTTCTGAATAGTTACATATACTTTAATACCTTATGATCAGATACCGAAATACCTCTTGGCGTTGTAATAAGATATTCCTTCAACGATCCTCTTAAGTGCTTCCTCATCACACGGGTATTCGCCGTTCTCAACCCATTCCCCGATCATGTTACACATTATCCTTCTGAAATAATCATGTCTTGTGTATGACAGGAAGGACCTTGAATCGGTAAGCATTCCGATGAAGTTACCAAGTATGCTCAGATTGGCAAGTGACTTCATCTGCTCCTCCATACCAGACTTATTGTCATTGAACCACCATGCGGGACCCTGCTGTATCTTTCCCGGAACATCGCTTGACTGGAAGCAGCCGAGCAATGTGCCTATCTGCTCATTGTCAGCGGGATTAAGTGAAAAGATTATTGTCTTGGGAAGCTCGTCCGTCTTATCAAGCTCGGACAACAGCTCGGCAACACTGCCGCCGCAGGTATTCTGTGCGATCATATCATAGCCTGTATCAGGTCCCATAAGCTTAAATGTACGCTCATTCATATTCCTCAAACAGGAATAATGCAGTTCCATTGCTATACCATGCTTATGATATGCCTTACCAAGTGCGATAAGAACCGCCGTCTGATAACCTTCAGCTTCTTCAACACTTACCGCTTCACCGTTCATGGCCTTCTTAAATGCCTTATCGCAAAGCTCCATCGGAAGCTTTCTGAACGGGATATAGTCAAGACCGTGATCCGATGCCACGCAGCCGTGTGAAGCGAAGAACTCCACCCGGTTTATCAGGGCATCAATAACATCCTGTACAGAATCAAGACTATCCTTTCCTACAGCCTTCGCGAGGCTTCCTATATACTCTTTGAAACCTGCCTTAGTGATATTTATTGCCTTGTCAGGTCTGAACGAGGGTCTTACCAGGAAATCAACACTCTTGTCCTGAGCTATCTTTTCATGCCATTCGAGGCTGTCAACCGGATCATCCGTTGTACCGATATAGGCAACATTACTCTGTCTGATCAGTCCTCTTACCGTCATACCCGGATCGTTCCTGAGCATGTCATTACATTTGTTCCATACAGCTTCCGCATTAGAAGAAGTAAGGTGATCACTGATACCGAAATACTTCTTCAGTTCAAGGTGACACCAGTGATACATCGGGTTACCGATCGAAAGAGACAGTGCATCCGCAAACTGCTTAAACCTGTTAAGCTCATCTCCTCTTCCTGTTACATTTTCTTCACTGATACCGTTGGAACGCATAAGCCTCCATTTGTAATGGTCACCTGCATAGCTTCCGTCGTCTCCCTTTCCTCCCAGCCATACATCACCCAGATTATCAAATCTTCTGTCTTCATAAATCTCTCTGGGTGAAAGATGACAATGATAGTCTATTATAGGAAGCTTCTCTGAGTAATCGTGAAACAGATGCCTGGCAGTCTCGTTACCCAGTATAAAATCATCATCCATAAATTGTTTCATATTTCATCTCTCCTATTTTAAAATGAGATAATCATCCCGTAACATCATATCCCGATACAGTTACCCGGCTTTAAACAGTTCCGGCCGCAGCCTTCTTATATCCTCAAGATCCTTGATATAATTGGTTATGTGCATGGCCAGAACCTTACGGTATTCCTCCTTATCCTTCTTCTCGATACACCTGATAAGCTGATTATGGCCGCTCAGCGTCCTGTCTTTATTCTTCTTCTGAAGATCGATAAGAAGCCTCGTACGGTTGTAATGAGTCATAGTATTGGCAATAACCTCTGCGGCAAGCTCCTGTCCTGAAACATGATAGGCAATTGAATGGAACTCGTTATCACAGCTTATATATTCAAATATCTTCTCCGAATTATCGAGCTTGGCTGCTACCTTCTCCATCTTGCTGTTGTAATACCGCATTAAAGAAATATCCTTATCCGTAACCCTTTCAAACAATCCGTCAACTACACCAAGCTCAAGAGTTATCCTGATAAACCATTCCTGTCTCGCCCTGTCTTCATCTATCTTTGATATTTCAGAACGAACCTGCGGATAAATGTCTACCAATGCCTCTGTTTCGAGCTTCACCAATGCCTCCCTGGCAGGAGTCCTGCTTACGTTGTATCTCTCAGCAATCTTGGCAGCCGAAACCGGCTCACCCGGCATTAACGCCAATGTCATGATGTCACGCTTCAAATTCTCATACGTATGAGTATTTAGTGAAGTGCTCATTTCAGACAAAATCCTCCCTCATTGGTGTAAAAATGTCCAAAAGCTTAACCTCTGTCAGACATTCAATACCATGCATAACATTAGGTGCTACTATATAGGTATCACCTGTATTCAGAGTAACATCCTCCTGTCCCTCTTCTTTAAATACAAGTGTTCCTTCTATTATGTATCCGATCTGCTCGTGAGGGTGTTTATGCATGGCGCCTACCGCACCCTTCTCGAACTTCAACTCAACATTCATTATATTGTCACTGTAGGCAAGAACCTTTCGAAGCGTTCCGCCACCCAGATCTTTATATTCTCTATCGCTGTTAATTACATACATTTGCAATACCTCTCCCACTGCCATACGGTTTACTTTCAGGACGTCTGTTTATCCCTGTTTTTTTCAAGCATCCCGCTTACGAAACCGTATAATTCGTTTCTTGTTTCCTTAAGCACACTGTTACGTAATATGTAGCCTGCTCCACCCTCCATATAAACCACCAGGATGGTCGGTTTCTTTACTATTCCCACAACCGCCTGCCATGGCTTGTGCTGCCTCTGTCCTTCAGACTCAATAGTGACTCCCGCCTGAGAGAAGGTTAACTCAAGCTCCGGAAACACACCATTCAGCGAAGCTCTCGCACGAAGCCATATAACAAGCGGCTGGATCACAGTAAACATTAACAGAAACACCGCCATTACAGATCTGAATATATCCGACGAGTCAGACCATTTACTGACGATCAGGACTATTGCCGCTATGATACAGACAACATTCACCACTCCCAGAAAAGACGAGTAGGAATAGTACATCGATGCCTGCCACAGATCTGATGTCTTTACACGATATTTATATGTATATTGTGCTTCTGTTTTCATATTTTTATTACACTACCTTATGACAGTCAAGTGTTTCAAACTCTACATTACCCGGTGTACGGACCGGTACCATCAGTTACCCAGGAGTCTGGGCAGGAACATTGCTATTCCCGGTATAAAGGTAACCAGTAGCAGAGTAATGATCATGCAGATATAAAACGGAAGTGTGGCCTTTACAACCCTCTCCATCTTGCAGTGTCCCACTGCCGAACCGATGAACAATACTGCACCTACCGGAGGTGTAAGAAGTCCGATACCACAGTTAAGCACCATGATGATACCGAACTGTACAGGGTCGATACCGATGGATGTTGCTATAGGAAGAAGTATAGGTGTAGCAATAAGAATGATCGGTGCCATATCCATGATACATCCCAGGAAAAGCAGTATTAAGTCAATAAGGATGGCAATTACGTAAGGATTGTTTGATATTCCCAGTATTGCCTTACTTGCCATATCGGGAACATGAAGTCTTGTAAGACAGAACCCGAATATCGCTGATGTCGATATAAGGATAAGAACTATCGAAAGTGTATCTATACACTTATCAAGAGCCGTCCAGACACCCTTCCAGTTAAGTCCTTTGTAAATATATACCGATACTATAAGGCTGTACAGAACAGCTATGGCTGCTGACTCGGTAGCCGTAAACACACCGGCAACAACGCCGATAACGACGATAATAACTGCGGCAAGCGCCCAGAAGGAAGTAACAAACTGCTTACCAAGCCGCTTTAATGAAAACTTCTCACCCTTGGGATAATTACGCTTCTTGGAAATGATATACGAACCAACCATAAGCGAAGCTGCAAGCAATGCCCCGGGAATATATCCTGCAAGGAACAGGGCTCCTACCGAAACACCGCCGGCACTCATTGCATATATGACCATATTATGACTGGGCGGAACGAGAAGTCCCTCACACGAGGATGTTATCGTAACAGCTGTTGAAAAGTCATCATCATATCCCTGATCTACCATCATGGGAATCATGATGGAACCTATGGATGCAGTATCAGCTGCGGCAGACCCCGATATACCGCCGAAGAAATAGGAAGCCACGATATTAACCATCGCCATACCTCCGGTCATCCATCCGACTATGGAATCCGCAAGAGCAATCAGCTTATCCGATATACCTCCCGTGCCCATCAGAACACCCATTGTAATAAAGAAGGGAACCGCCATAAGCGAGAATGAACTTATACCTTTAACCATATACTGGCACATGGTTGCCAGTGACTGTCCCTGAACCAGAAGACAGAGTACTGATGAAATACCTACCGAGAATGCGATGGGGAAACGCAGAAGTACCATCAGCAGAAAGCTTCCGAGTAATACCAGGATCGCAAGTGTCTGTGTTGACATTATTTATCACTCTCCTTTCCTTCCGCCTTGGCCTCAGCCTCTTCCTGTGCTGCTTTCTTAAGGGCTTCGGCAACATCGTCATTTTTATCTTCCACCGCACCTGCCATGTAAGGTGTCTTAAGAACTATCGATTTAATATGTGAATAAAGTGTTTCAAGCTCAAACAGTATCATCGCACCACCGGCAACAGGTACAGGAAGATACATCCATATCCTGGATACCTTGGGCATTGAAACATAAGTACCCTTTGAACCTATCGTTGCAGCGTAATTGATACCTACAACCAGCATTATTATCGCAAAGGCAAGTACCATCAGATCCGCAAGAAGATCGAGCATCTTAAGCATTCCTTCCGGAAGATAACGGTCAAAAGCCGTCATCTTTATATGTGCTCCGCGTCTTATCGCAAGTGCCGCCGAAAGAACTGCCATATACGACATCAGAGTCAGCACAACCTCCTCCGACCATGAAGGATCGGGAATGAATGGTATGTAGCGCCCCGCTACTGCCATTGATGTGATCAATATATCAGCTATAAGCAACAGCTTACAAACGACTAAGACCACATGATATACCCCATCATATATGGGTTTGATCTTATCTAATTTATCAAACATTTTATCTACCTTCTTTTAAAATGAGGGCACTGCACCAGGTGCAGTGCCCCTTTGTTATGAGTTACACTTCAATTTTTGATATTCGTCAATATAGACTGTTTATATGTTTCTTACTGAAGGTCAAGAAGCTGCTGATACAGATCCTTAAGTTCATCTGTGTTAACCTGATCCTCGATAACCTTTGCAACAGCATCCTGCCAAGGCTTGATATCTGTAACTTCGACTACGTTACATCCCTCATCCTTAAGCTGCTGAAGAACCTCTGCTTCCTTATCTGCCGAAATTCCCTTGTTGTATTCGCCTGCAAGCTTGCCTGCTTCCATCATGGCTTCCTGCTGAGCGGGTGTCATCTTATCCCATGCTGAGTCAGTGATGATAACCTCGATAGCACCAAGTGTATGTCCGTCAAGGATGATGTTGTTGGCAACCTCAGGGAATGCATTTGATCTATAGTTGGCTATAGGCTGCTCTGCTGCATCAACAACGCCTGTCTGAAGTGCTGAATAAAGCTCACCGAAAGCAACAACTGTAGGTGATGCGCCAAGACCTTCAACAAGACCGTTCATAACAGGGTCATTGGAAACACGGATCTTCATACCTGCAAGATCACCGATCTCCTTTACTTCTTTTACAGAGAAGAAATGACGGAAACCTTCCTCGCCGTAGAACAGACCGCGTACGCCTGCGCCGTTCTCCTGAGGCTCGTTAAGGAATGTAGCTGCAAGATCGCTCTGTGCGAAATTCCAGAAATGATCCCTGTTTACAAATGTATAAGGCAGTGAAAGAAGAAGTGACTTATCTCCGCCGTAAGCTGTAAGTGAGAATGCAGAAATACGTGAGATATCGCAGATACCGTTGTCTGCAAGCATACCGTCAAGGATATCATTCTCTGATCCGAGAACACCGCCTGCCTGAAGATCGATCTCGATCGAACCACCGGAAAGCCTCTCAACTTCTTCCTTAAACTTGGCGTCTGTCATACCAACGATCGTGTCAAGAGGGTTAACCTCTGCCATAACGAATGTAACCTTGGGATCGCCGGCTGCTGCTGCATCTGATGCAGGCTCTTCTGCTGCTTCCTCTGCAGGTGCCTCTTCCTTTGTTTCCTCTGCAGGTGCCTCTTCCTTGGGCTCCTCAGCTGCGGGTGCTGCGGGTGCTGCAGGTGCTGCGGGTGCCTGTGCCTCAGGTGCGCTCTGAAGACCACATGCACTGAGCATCGATGCGATCATTGTTGCTGCGAGTACTACTGACAATAACTTTTTCTTCATTTAATAATCCCTCCTAAAAATAATATACTTTGTTCAACTTGTCAGGTCCGATCGTGACACCTCGTTACTTAAGTTCCGGGTCGCGTTCATCACTAACATGTTAGCCACACGTTAAATATACCACACTAACATGTTAGTAGTAAATAGTTAATTTTTACCATAAAACAAATTCCGATTTAGTAAAAAGTGTACAATAAAAGATAAGATTACGTTTATTTACAAAATCAATTCTTTGTGATAAGTTTATGATATGAATAACTTTTATGAGGAAAAGTGACTTGAAAAAAATAGGTTATTTAGTCCTTACAATTATAATAATGTTAAGTATCGGTTCCTGCTCTTTTCCCAAAAAGGAGGCGCCCTCAGCTTCATCTGCCCAGATGACCAACAGCGAATATGTGGCACTTACGGAGATAAAAGGCGGACGTCCGGATATATACTTAATAGTAAAGATAATCGAGAGCAGCTACTGGCAGGTAATAATCCAGGGTGCACAGGATGCCGGCGAGGATCTCGGCTGCAACATATATATGGGAGGAACCGCCAACGAAACGGACTGGCCCGGGCAGAAGGTTCTGATCGAGCAGGCGCTTGAGCGGGGAGCCGACGGAATCATCCTGTCACCGGACGATTCCGTGGAACTCGCAGGTGATATCGACCGTATTCACAAACAGCACATTCCGATAGTTCTTATTGATACAGCCGCAAATACGGACTCATTTGATATATGTTATATGACCGACAATCTTCTCGCGGGGCAGAATGCAGCAGCAGAAATGCTGTTCCAGCTCAACGAAATGGGACACAGCACGTATGAGGATCTCTCAGTCGGAATACTGGTAGGTCAGGCCACTTCCCAGACGATAAACGAGAGGCTTGCAGGTTTCATTCAGTACTGGTCCGTCAATGCTCCGGACAGCTGGGAGATCATTACCGACATCAAGAACTGTAACGGAAATATCGACCTGGGCGAGGAACTGATCACCGATCTGATGAAGGAACATCCCGATCTTGCAGGTCTCTACGGAACCAACAACGGTCCCACAAGAGCCCTGGCACAGACCATTTCCGGACAGGGAAGAAAGGATATTGTCGTGGTAGGTTTCGATATGTCCGATGAAATACGTGCTCTTATCGAATCACCCGATTATCACGCATCGACAATGCTCCAGCGCCAGTATGATATGAGCTACCGCGGTGTTGAAGCCATATTGGATATGCTTAATGATGAATTCCCTAAGATCAAGTTCGAGGATACGGGAGTTGCATCGGTTAATCATAATACCATGAACGATCCGGATATCATTGAAGTACTTTCACATAACTAGAGGAGCTTATGAAGAAACGCAAGGACTTCTTTAACAACGTAACCGGCAGCCGCTCATTCTATGTAACACTGGTCATCTGCCTGCTTGTATTTTTTGGCGCTATAGCTATGCTTATCACTGCTTTCAACAGGCTTATTTCGCGTCATGACCAGCAGCTTTCCGGTGAAATATGTACGTTGATCTCAGAGAAGATGAACAACTCCATACAGTCCATGACCTCCACTACCAAAAGCATCGCGGAGGTTCTTTCAGCTCAGGATTTCAGTTCCCCCGACGAAATATATGACAGATTGAAAGCAATGCGGAACACCGAATATATCAGCATCGGCTTTATAGATTCGGAAAACCATCTCTATGCAACCGATGAGGAAGCGGCCGAGTTCGCCAAATGGCAGCTTTACGATACCGCAGCCAAGGCCGATCCCGTTTCCATATCCGCTCCTTACCGTTCGAGTGTATACGGGCAGCCCATAATAACGATGTATTCCAATTTTAAATATGACAGGGTTAAGCAGGGCTCGATGTTCACGACATATATGCTGAGCGATCTCCAGAAGATAGCCGCAACGGAGTCTCTTGTAAATGATATAGAGATATATCTTATGAACGCTCAGTCCGCCAATATCATCCAGTGTGTAGGTACCGATGAACACGCCACGGGAAGCTGGGCCAATGCCTATCTGTCAATGCAGAACATAAACAAAGACGACTGGGATACTTATAACGAATGGCTGCAGCAGGTTCACAGCGGTGAAGACAATATCGGTATAAGCTATTCGATAGGCGATACCTTCTATTCACAGTATTGCTCGGAGATACAGAGTATGCCGGGCTGGTACGTGGTTGTACGCATTCCCAGTAACGCTCTTTCTGCCACGATGAGCACTTTCCGTAATTACGTACTCATTTTCCTTGCTATACTGCTCATAGTGGTTGTAGTACTTATAATCAATATGTACAGGCTCAGCAAACAGGAAAACAGGATGCTCGAACAGCTGTCGATCCATGATCCGCTGACGCAGGCACTTAACAGGCGCGCCTTTGATTTCGCCTCCGAGCAGCGCATAAACAACAGCAACAAGGATGCTGCTCTTCTGTTCTTTGACATCGATTATTTCAAGCAGGTTAACGACCACTTCGGACATGATGCAGGCGACCAGCTGCTTGTTGCATTCTGCAATGTCCTTCGTAAGAACTTCGAAGAACACGGTATCGTTTCAAGGTTTGGCGGTGATGAGTTCGTGGTTCTCGTAGATATGGAATCAAGGGAAAGCATCGATAAGATACTCGAACAGGTAGCAGAAGATGCACACAATATAACCCTTACGGACAAGAGCAATGAGGGCAGCTTCATGATAAGCTTCAGCTCGGGTGCATCACGCTTCCCGCATGATGCCAACAACATGCCGGATCTTAAGAAATGTGCCGATATGGCTCTCTATTTCGTAAAGGAAAGAGGCCGGAACGGTTACCTGTGGTACGATCCGGCACTTAAGGCAAGGCTCAATTCCAAATAAAAATCTAAAGCTTAAAACCGGCTTTTCAGCCGGTTTTTCATTATCGATCAGATCACATCGCATAAATACCGGGGCTCATCGGCAATCCTTCCGAATTGTAGATAAGAGCTCCGCTGTTTGTTTGTGAGTAGCAGTATCTTATCTCTTTGACCGAATGCTCCAGCCCGGGCACCTTAAGTATGATCTTATTATGTATTACAGACACATCTGCGCACAGCATATTGTTTCTGTCATCCACTATACAGAAATCAGTAACCTTAAGATCAGCCCCCTTACCGTTTGCCTCTCTTATCTCCAAACCGTTACCGGTGTGCTCCATGTCGAGCGTGATCTGTGCCGTATCACCCTCCTTGACGCACATGAATTTTCTTATAACGGGACCGCTGTATTCGACATCACTGCAGCCCTTCTCATGAGCCGCGAGCAGGGCAAGACGTCTTCCTATCTCCCGCTTTCCCTGCGGATGCAGATCATTGTCTTCTCCCAGATCGATAGTAACGGCGGAAGCACAATTGTCTATGCTTTCTCCAAGCCTTCGCAGAGTCTCGCGCATCCTGTTCCACGCATCACTGTCGGGATTGTTGTCTATCGTAAAGTTGGGAAGCTGCACCACATTTACCGGCATATCCGGATAATTCCAATCCTTTCTGTAGCCCTCAACCATACGTACAAACATATCTTTATACCGTTCACAGTCTTCACAGTCGGATTCACCCTGATACCAGTTAAATCCACCAACAACATATTTGCGGCAGGGTGCAGTCATTCCGTTGAACAGGCCTGTCGGCTTCCAGCTCACGAAATCCTGTCTCGGAGCAGGACTGTCTGCCTGTGCTCCGAGGCGGTATTTCCACTCTCCGCTTATATCAATGCTGTGCTCATCGTTAAATACCTTATAATCCTTACCGGGAGTAAAACGTGCTCCGGTGCATTCACCCTCCATAAATTCAAGGTAGTATTCCGACTTAAGCCTTACAGTAACGTTATTGGTCCCTTCACGGAGCAGGCCTGAGGGAATAACGTATTTCCGCGGCGGATATTGGTAATCCGTATTGCCAACACGCCGGCCGTTAACATATGTGATATCACTGTCAACAAGGGTACCGAGCCACAGCCTTGCTTCCTTTCCGGCCATGTCCGCGGGAACCGTGAAATTCTTGCGGAAATATATAACTCCGATATAATTACCAATTTCCGTATCCCTGAGAAATCCGGGAAGCATTATAGTCTCCCAACTGTCATCATCAGTATCATCGGCCTCCCAGTGCCCCTTAAGTCCCTCATCCTTTTCATCAAGAGCCTTGTGCCACGCGGCCGGCTCCTCCTCATTAGCCTTAAGAACAGAAGCCCTGAAATCATCATCCGCATATTTATCGGCAATTGCCAGCTTATCATCAAATCCTTCAAGCATTTCCCTGCTCATCCAGGAATGAACCGGTGAACCTCCCAGACTTAAATTGATAAATCCTACAGGTATTCCCGTCAGCTTATTGAATTCTTTCGCAAAGAAGTAAGCTGTTGCCGAGAATTCGGATATATACTCCTTCGCCGGTCTTCTCCACTGCCCCGTCTTCGGTTCTTCAAGAGGTGCTGCATATACGACCTCCTCGGCAATCTTGAATTCCCTCACGCCCGGATAATCACAGTTCACCATCTCATCGGGATATCTATCCTTAACCCTCGCCATGGGCAGTTCCATGTTGGATTGTCCCGAACACAGCCACACTTCACCTACCATGACATCGACGACGGTAATGCAGTTTCCTTTGTCGTCAGTCACTGTAAGCTCATAAGGTCCGCCGTACGGCTGTTCATCAAGCCATACCCCGAAGCTTCCTTCACTGTCTGCCACAGCTTCATATGTCTTCCCGAGAAAAGATACCTTAATCCCGGCACCGGGAGTATCCCAGCCCCATATATGTCCCTTCTTATCTCTCTGCAGTACCATGCAGTCACTTATAAATCTTGATAATCTGAGTCCGCTCATTTTTTCTCCTGTTTCATTCTATAGTGAACGAATTCTGTTCGTTCACTGTAAATAACTTAATATAACGTAACTATTCAGAACAGCACATATATTTTAAAATATGGATCTCCAAGCTTGCTTGAGAGAGACATATTTTATAAATATATGTATTTGATGAATCCAAAATAGCGAAAAATACGCAAAAAATAACGACTGGTCAAAAAAATTACAAAATAAAAAAACACCAATTGCAATCAAGCAGTCGAAAAAAAACAGCACAACAACAAAGGTGCGAAAGACCTGATTTTAATGATAAATGACTCACAGA
>JAEEHY010000410.1 GCA_016281085.1 Lachnospiraceae bacterium | reverse complement strand
GATATGCAGGCTTGAAGGCGGAGTGGCTGCCATGCTTACTTCCTCCGGACAGGCTGCCAACTACTATGCGGTTTTCAATATAACCGAGGCCGGCGATCATGTTATCATGTCATCCAAGATATACGGCGGAACCTTTAACCTTCTTACTTTCACAATGAAGAAGATGGGGATTGAGTGCACGGTTGTCGATCCCGATATAGAGGAAGAGGAGCTTAACGCCCTGTTTAAGGATAATACAAAGTGTGTGCTTGCAGAATCCATATCCAATCCTTCCGGAGTTGTCCTTGATTTCGAGAAATTTGTAAGAGCGGCACATGCACACGGAGTTCCGCTTATTGTTGACAATACGTTTCCCACGCCGATCAACTGCCGGCCGTTTGAGTGGGGAGTTGATATAGTTACTCATTCAACCACCAAGTATATGGACGGACATGCAATGTGTGTGGGCGGATGTATAGTGGACAGCGGTAATTTTGACTGGAACAAATATCCGGATAAGTATCCCGGACTTACAACGCCTGATGAGTCATATCATGGTCTTATATATACCGAGAGGTTCGGAAAGGGTGCATATATCACCAAAGCAACCACTCATCTTATGAGAGATCTTGGTTCGATACCTTCACCGCAGAATTCTTTCCTGCTTAATGTAGGCCTTGAAACCCTGCATCTTCGTGTGCCGAGACACTGTTCCAATGCATTGGCTGTGGCTGAGTATCTTAAGGCGCATGAAAAGGTTGCGTGGGTATCATATGCAGGACTGGAGGATGATCCTTACCATGAGCTTGCAATGAAATATATGCCGAACGGAACCTGCGGTGTGCTGTGTTTCGGTATAAAGGGCGGAAGAGAGGCAAGCATAGCATTTATGGATAAGCTTAAGCTTGCATGTATAGTGACTCATGTTGCGGATGCAAGGACATGTGTTCTTCATCCGGCATCACATACACACAGACAGATGTCCGATGAACAGCTTATTGAGGCCGGTGTTCAGCCGGATCTTATAAGATTTTCGGTTGGAATAGAGAATGTAAACGACATAATTGCCGATCTTGAACAGGCATTGGCTTAATATATTAAACACAGACTGAATATATATGGAATTAAACAAGGATCTATTGGCGAAGATAATAAGTGTTGTTGGTTTGGTTGTGCTCGGTTATATTTTATTTATTTCCGTGTACAGCCAGATTATTGTGCAAAGCGGAGGGTTCTTCTATGTGGTCGTTTTCGGAGGGATCCTTATACTTGGATTTGTCCTGCTGAGCCTGGTGACCAAGCTTCTTGATATTACGGATGAGGTAAATGATAACTTCATGTGGAATATAGTGGAAGTTCTCATCCTTTGTATCGGCGGGTATCTTTTCCTTGTATACAGGCTCACCTACAAGACATCGGTTCCCGCGGAAGAGACCATAATATTCAGAGCCGCTTCACTTATGAAGGACAAGATGCTCAGCACCATGGGTATGGATGTTTTCAAGCATCTTATGATATATCCTTCACAGTATGTATATGCACGTATACTTGCATTTTTCCTGAAGGGCTCGTCTGACGGTTCGGGAGCTTTCGTTACCCTTAATGCGATAGTCCTTATAGGTATAGCAATAGTAGTTAACAGGATAGTCAGGAAGATAGCAGGCCGCACATGCGCGCTCATGGCTTCATTGTGTACACTGTTTATTCCTTCCCAGTCTTTTGCGGTATATTCATACAGCAGCGAATTCTTTTTCTGCTTTGTATTACTGCTTACCTTCAACACCCTTCTTATCATAACTGACGGTAAGAAGAGAGATAAGGTAATGATGATGATAATGGATGCGGTATTCGGATTTCTGCTTGCGCTTTTACTGTTTACCGAGCCGTTGTCGTTTGTGTGTGTGATCGTATTCATTGTATATTTTATATTCAAGCGCAGGGTCAAGGGACATTTTCCGGTTAATGCGATCGCCATATTTGGCGGTACAATGCTGGTTTTCCTTTTGATATTCAATCTTACGAAGGCGACGGCGCTTAATAAGAATATCGGCGAAGTCATAGGCGGAGCGATGTCCAGGTTTTCGATATCAAAGGATCCGGACAGTGAGACCGCATACACCTTTGGAGAGGTATTTAAGAAGTTCCACGAGAACCTGGATAACAGAAATACGAGTGTTAACGACAATTATCTTTTCCTGACGAACGCACAGGGAGAGACTTATTCAAGGACCAACAATGCATGGTTTACGCTGGGAACCCAGATGAGCTACATGTTTGTTCTGGTAATGTCGATAGCCTGTGTTTTCTATATGTTCAGGAACAGGCACAGAGAGGCAATGCCTGGACTTATTCTGCTCATCAGCAGTTTTGTAATGCTGTTTTACAGGTCTACGAATGAGGAGAGTAATTACTTCCTGTTTGAACTTCTGATAATTGTCGGAAGCTGTGGTCTTCATTATATGTATATGAATCATCATTCGGATATTCCGGTATTGTTAAACGAGGCGGCAGCGGCAGGTGGAAGTCTGCCATTGTTCGGAAGTTCTCTTGCAGGAGCCAAGTCTCTTATCTTTGTAAACAATAAGGAAGAGGATAAGAAAGCAGTGGAAGTCAAACCGGCGGAGAATAAGGCTGACGGAACAGTACCTGCGGAGGGTGATTTCAGTATCTTTGATAACGCAGCACCCGATTATGAAGACGGTTCGTTCGGAGGAACTGTAGGAGACATGTTCGGTGCTGTTGAAACCGGGATACCGGGAGAACAGGCATCCGTTGCCGATGCTGAACCCGTATCCGGAGATTTTATAACGGCAGGAATGAATGAGACAGAAGTAACCGGTGGGCAGAATACGCAAATGTATTCGGGATTTTATGAGGGATTGTTTGACAATATGGGTGATAATCAGAATGGTATCGGAAATGGTGTATATGAGAGTAACAGGAATGCAGAGGAATATTCCGAAGAGTACACGCAGGATATGGAAGAATATCCCGAGGAGTACACAGACGATATAGCCGAAGCATATCCGGAAGAGTATGAGCAGGGTATTGAAGAGTACCCTGAGGAGTATGCAGACGAAACCGGCGAGGTATATCCTGAGGAGTACACGGACGGAGCAGAGGATGTATATCCGGAAGAATACTCGGACGAAACCGGTGAAGCATATCCGGAGGAGTATTCTGATGGTATCGATGAAGTATATCCGGAAGAGTACGCGCAGGGTGCTGACGAGGCATATCCCGAGGAGTACACGGACGGAGCCGCTGAAGCGTATCCGGAAGAATATGCGGAAGAATATACAGAAGATGAGCGGGCATCATATCAGGAAGAAGAAAATGAGGCTGCAGCTGCCACAACTCAGGAAGCTTCTACTGAGGAAGCTGCAACTGATGTTAATGCTCAGGCAGACAGGAAAAAGAGTGCCTTCAGTAATACATCCAAGGCGCTTGGTTTCCAACTAGATAAGGGCTTCTTCGATCACGGTTTCACTGAGGGCATAGATTACGAAACAACCTACTTTGACGAGCCGGAATCGGATATAGACGAAGCTCTTCCGAGTTACGAAGACGGTCTTGGCATATACGCTGAAGAGGATTGGTTCGCGGATGGCAGTGAAAACGTTCAGCCTTCAGACAGTGAAGCAGCCGTTCCCGAAGCAGTGCAGCAACCTGTTCAGGCCGTACCAGATACAGCCGCAGCCGCACCTGAACCACAGACGGCAGATGTTAACGAGCCTGCGAAGAAGAAGGTGGTTGTCAAGAAGGTTGTTAAGCGCGTAGTTAAGAAAAAATCAAATTAACTGTTGCATATTCGATAATAATCTAATATAATTCATTGGTAAGTCATTTTTAAGCTTCCGTGGCTCAGTTGGTAGAGCAACGCATTCGTAATGCGTAGGTCGCCGGTTCGAGTCCGGCCGGGAGCTTGAATTGATATGATGAGGACAACACGAGGTTTTGGCTTCGAAGTTGTCCTTATCTTTACTTAGCGGTAACTTTGTGATATTATATATTTTACGACTAAAGAAGTTAAATGATAGTTTACTAAATTGTACGGAGGCTCAGGATGGCTCAGTTATGGGGCGGAAGATTTACAAAAGAAACAGATAAGCTGGTATATGCTTTTAATGCTTCGGTGTCATTCGACAGGAAGCTGTACAGACAGGATATACGCGGAAGTAAAGCACACGCAGCCATGCTTTCGAAACAGGGTATTATATCCGTGGAGGAGGAGAAGGCCATACAGGAAGGGCTTTCGTCCATTCTTAAGGACATCGAAGAAGGTAGGATAGAGATAACAGACGAATATGAAGATATACACAGCTTTGTAGAGGCCAATCTTATTGAAAGGATCGGTGATGCAGGAAAGAAGCTTCATACAGGACGCAGCAGGAACGATCAGGTCGCTCTGGATATGAGGATGTATACAAGGGATGAAGTTGTTGAAACGAAGTCACTTGTTTTAAAGCTTCTTACCACTCTTGCCGATATGATGGATAAGCATATAGATACATATATGCCGGGTTTCACACACCTTCAGAAAGCGCAGCCCGTGACTCTGGCTCATCATATAGGGGCATACTTTGAGATGTTCAAAAGAGACTGGCTGAGGCTTTCTGATATATATGAAAGGATGAATTACTGTCCGCTTGGAGCAGGAGCGCTGGCGGGAACAACATATCCGCTTGACCGTGACTATACAGCTTCGGAACTTGGTTTCTACGGTCCGACACTTAACAGTATGGACTCCGTGTCAGACAGGGATTACCTTATAGAGTATCTGTCTGCAGCTGCAATGATAATGATGCACCTGAGCAGATTCTGTGAGGAGATCATTATATGGAACAGCAACGAGTACAGATATATTGAAATAGATGATGCTTATTCGACAGGCTCGAGCATTATGCCGCAGAAAAAGAATCCGGACATTGCCGAGCTGATAAGGGGAAAGACCGGACGGGTGTACGGAGCACTTATGTCACTGCTTACAACAATGAAGGGTATTCCACTCGCATACAATAAGGATATGCAGGAGGATAAGGAGCTCGTATTTGATGCAATGGATACGGTCAAGGGGTGCCTGGCTCTGTTCGAGGGCATGGTATCCACGATAAGCTTCAATAAGGAGATCATGGCTGCAAGTGCCATGAACGGCTTCACAAATGCGACCGATGCGGCTGATTATCTTGTGCTTAAGGGCGTTCCCTTCAGGGATGCACACGGTATAATAGGAAGGCTGGTACTTTATTGTATTGATAAAGGCTGTTCCATAGATGAGCTTACACTTGACGAACTTAAGGACATATGTCCTCAGTTTGATGAGGATATATATGAAGCGATAAGCCTGAAGACCTGCGTGGAGAAGAGGCTTACGACAGGAGCTCCGGGGCATGATGCCATGACAGAGGAGATAAAGGCATGCAGGGCATTCCTGAAGAATGCGGTATAGCCGGTGATCCGAAATTAAGAGAAGATATTATATAAATGAAGTTAATATGAAGCAGAAGGAGGAAGAAGGATGAGTGAGAAATTAAAGGTTGGTATTCTTGGCGGAACGGGTATGGTAGGACAGAGATTTATTTCTCTGCTTGAGGATCATCCGTGGTTTGAGGTAGTAACAATTGCTGCAAGTGCCAGAAGTACGGGGAAGAGGTACGAGGATGCTGTCGGCGGAAGGTGGAAGATGACTACACCCATGCCCGAGACAGTTAAGGATATTGTTGTGATGAACGTCAGCGAAGTGGAAAAAGTAGCATCCACGGTTGACTTTGTTTTCAGTGCGGTAGATATGACCAAGGATGAGATCCGTGCTATCGAGGAGGAATATGCCAAAACCGAAACTCCCGTAGTGTCAAACAACAGTGCACACAGATGGACTCCGGATGTTCCGATGATAATACCGGAGATAAACCCTGAGCATATTGAGGTTATAGAAGCACAGAAGAAGAGGCTTGGAACGAAGAGGGGCTTCATTGCTGTTAAGCCCAATTGTTCAATACAGAGCTATGCCCCTGTACTTGCGGCATGGAAGG
>JAEEHY010000409.1 GCA_016281085.1 Lachnospiraceae bacterium | reverse complement strand
GAGACAAGGATCAGGAATGCGGAGAATTCCTTCTATTATGAAATAAGGATGCTTGAGCGGGATTACGATATTAATGATCCGGACGGCAGGACCAGGTTTACCAACGAGATCGCAAGAAACCTCCTTAAGTTCGAGGATGCAATAGAGAGAGACAACTATCTTGAGGCCATCTGTGCCAGGTATCATATCAATACCGAGAACATGAAGAAGCTGCTCGGTAAGCTTGCGGCAAAGGGTGAAGGTATCCCGGAATATGAGCGGAAGAGGTCGGGTATCAACAGTGACCGAAAGGATCACGATGACGGTATCAAAAAGACACAGAAGCTGCTGCTTACCTGGCTGTGTGATGAACCCGGGGTATACAGGGTTATAAAGGAATATCTTGAACCGGATGATTTTACCGAGGAGATATACCGGACAGTGGCAGGAATACTGTTTGAACAGATAGAGAATGACAGGGTGGATCCCGCGGGCATAATAAGCCGGTTTACGAGTGACGAGGAACAAAATGAGGTAGGCAGCCTGTTCAATACGAAGCTTCAGGATATAAACACACCCGATGAGAGATCGAGAGCAATTAAGGATCTGCTGGTCAAGGTAAAGACCTACAGCTTCGAACGTCAGGCAAGAGAGGGCGAAGCTTCCGATATAGAGAGGATGACGCAGGCGCTTGAGAACAAGAAGAAGCTGCAGCAGATAAAGAGTCTGAAGATTATATTATCTTAGATAAGTAAATTGATAAATATGAGGAGAAAAATGATGAGTGAGAAGTCTAATGAGAAGAAGGTTGACAATCAGCCGGAGATGACTGAGGAGAGCAGGCAGGAGAAGATCCAGGAGAAGTTGAAGACACTGCTTGCCAGGGCGAAGAAAAAGAAGAATGTGCTGGAGAGTCAGGAAATAGCTCTGTTCTTCGCGGATATGGACATCCAGGATGATCAGATGGACAAGATAACCGATTATCTTGAGCAGAACGGGGTTGATATCCTTAAGATCACGGGCGATGATGATGAGCCGGAACCGGATGAGGATATGCTTCTGGCAGATGAAGAGGATGTGGATGTTGAGAACATAGACCTCTCGGTGCCTGACGGTGTAAGCATAGAGGATCCTGTAAGGATGTACCTTAAGGAGATAGGAAAGGTTCCGCTTCTTTCGGCTGAGGAGGAAATAGAACTTGCTCAGAAGATGGAGCGTGGCGGTGAAGACGGCGAGGAGGCCAAGAAGCGTCTTGCGGAAGCGAACTTAAGGCTGGTTGTAAGCATTGCCAAGAGATATGTCGGAAGAGGCATGCTGTTCCTTGACCTTATTCAGGAAGGTAACCTCGGTCTTATCAAGGCTGTAGAGAAGTTCGATTACAAGAAGGGATACAAGTTCTCCACCTATGCAACATGGTGGATACGTCAGGCCATAACAAGGGCGATAGCCGATCAGGCAAGGACGATAAGGATCCCCGTTCATATGGTAGAGACTATAAACAAGCTGATCAGGGTCAGCAGGCAGTTGCTCCAGGAACTCGGACGTGAGGCAACAGCAGAGGAGATAGCAGAGGAGATGGGACTTCCCGTAGACAGGGTACGTGAGATCCTTAAGATATCACAGGAGCCTGTATCACTGGAAACACCAATAGGTGAAGAAGAGGATTCCCATCTTGGTGACTTTATCCAGGATGACAATGTACCGGTTCCCGCAGATGCGGCAGCGTTCACTCTGCTTAAGGAACAGCTGGTTGAGGTGCTCGGAACACTTACGGACAGGGAGCAGAAGGTATTGCGCCTGCGTTTTGGTCTGGATGACGGAAGGGCTAGAACACTTGAGGAAGTGGGTAAGGAGTTCAACGTAACACGTGAGCGTATAAGGCAGATAGAGGCCAAGGCATTACGCAAGCTCCGCCATCCCAGCCGCAGCAGAAAATTAAAGGACTACTTGGATTAACAGGGGATAAAGACATTGCTGCCCTCAAGCTTGCTTGAAGGGGCAACAATGGATTTAAGACCCACCACACCATGAGCAAGAAGAGACGCGAAGCGGAACGGGATTGTGAATGGTGTGAGGATTGCGATAGTTCGTCATAAGGGGTACCGCGTAGCGGTGGATTCCTTATGACATAAGTTCGCAGAACGGAGCAATCTGTTAATCCATAATAGGAAGGAATAAAGGAATACACATGCCCCTCTCGGAACGATTAACTGCCGTTGCGTCCATGGTCACACCCGGTCTTAATGTCGCCGACGTTGGATGCGATCACGGATATCTGGCTATATATTTGGTAAAGAAAGGTATATCACCCCGCGTTATAGCAATGGATATAAACCATGGTCCCTTGCAGAGGGCTGATGAAAATATCCGCGAAGCGGGATTTGACGGGAAGATTGATGTAAGGCTTTCCAACGGACTTGAAATGCTTGAGCGAGGTGAGGTCAGCTCCATAGTGATGGCAGGCATGGGCGGACCGCTTATGACAGATATCATTGATCGGGGTATAGATATTTGTGACGGGGCGAGAGAGCTCATATTACAGCCACAGTCAGAAATAGAGGAAGTAAGACATTATCTCGAAGATCATGGATACAGGATCATATCGGAGGATATTGTCCTTGAGGACGGTAAGTATTATCCGATGATGAAGGCTGTTCACGGGGAAATGTATCTTGAGAATGATGTATATTACCGATACGGTAAGATACTGATCAAAGAAGAGCATCCAATACTCAGGGCATACTTAAGATATGAAAGAGAGATGTTACGCGGTATAAGGGATGAGCTGCTTGCATCCGAGCGCACGCCCAAGGTAAACGAGAGGCTTAAGGAGCTGGAGCGTGATATAGCTATCGTTAATGAGGCGATAGGTATGAGCGAAAAGATCAATCCCATGACAATAGAACGTGAACTCAAATGACTGATCAGACGGGCATAATATGGCCGGGAAGGAACACATCATGAAGTGCTGTCATATCATGGATTCGCTTGAGGAACTGTCCCCTGTCAGCTATGCTGAGGATTGGGACAATGTCGGTCTTATAGTGGGCAGGAAGGAAAAGGATATCCGGAAGATCTATATTGCGGTAGATCCTACGGATGATGTTATCCGGAGTGCCATAGATGTGAAGGCTGACATGATAATCACACATCATCCGCTTATTTTCCGGGCAATTAAGAAGATAAATTCGGATGATTTTATCGCAAGACGTGTGTTAAGGCTTGCAAGACACGATATGTGTTATTATGCCATGCATACCAACTTTGATGTGATGGGTATGGCGGATGCGGCTGCCGATGAACTGGGACTTAAGAGATGCTCGGTACTGTCGGTGACCTATGAGGATGATATAGCCAAGGAAGGATTCGGTCGTGTCGGCAGGCTTCCCAAGGTGATGACTCTTAAGGAATGTGCCGAATATGTTAAGAAGTGTTTTTCGCTTAAGCATGTAAGAGTGTACGGTGATCTTGACACCGAGCTTGAAACGGCTGCGGTGTGTCCGGGATCGGGAAAGAGCATGATAGGAGATGCGGTTAAGGCCGGTGCGGATGTTTATATCACAGGAGATATAGAGCATCATGACGGCCTTGACAGTGTGGCGCAGGGACTCATGGTAATAGATGCCGGACATTACGGGATAGAGAAGATATTTATTGCATACATCCGTGAGTATCTTAAACGTAACATGCCGGAAATAGATGTGTATATACATAAGGATGCTGAACCGTTTACGGTTATTTGAGCAGTTGTGATATTAAATCAGGAGGTAAGGGGATGAGCAAAAAGGAAATAAGGGTTACGGTAGGAGATGTGGTTAAGGAATATCCGGCAGGAACAACTTATGAAACGCTGGCAAAGGATTTTCAGAAGGATTGCGATGCGAAGATCGTGCTTGCAAGCACCGGAGGAAAGCTCCGTGAGCTTAACAAGAAGATAAATGATGACTGTGAAGTGTCCTTTAATACGGTTAAGGATGTGGCAGGTTACAAGACCTACCGCCGCACCGCAACTTTTATCATGATAAAGGCGATAAGGGATGTTGCAGGTCAGGCTGTTCTTAATAAGATCAAGGTTGAGTTCTCCATGGGACGCGGAATTTACAACACCATAGACGGTGACGTTGAGGTAAATGAAGATTTCGTGAGAAAGATAAAGGCCAGGATGGATGAGCTGATAGCAGCCGATCTTCCGATCGCTAAGGAGTCATATGATCTTGATGATGCGGTTGAACTGTTCAGAAAAGAAGGAATGAGGGATAAGGAGAGGCTGTTTAAGTACCGTCGTGCTTCCAAGGTTAACGTATACTCGATAGACGGCTTCTATGATTATTACTACGGATATATGTGCCCGAGCACGGGATATATAGACTGCTATGATCTGTTCCCTTATGATGAGGGCTTCATACTTCATATGCCGGCGCGTAAGACACCCGGTAAGCTGAATGACTTCAAGCCTCTGTCGAAGCTCTTCGCTACGATGAAGGAATCAACGCAGTGGGGCATTTCGCTTGATCTTGAGACTGTAGGTGCACTTAATGATAAGATATGTTCCGGTAAGGTTGAAGATCTTGTTCTGGTAAGCGAAGCGCTGCAGGAGGGTAAGATTTCCGATATAGCGCAGGAAATTGCGGCTCGTGACGGCATTAAGTTCATAATGATAGCTGGTCCTTCATCATCGGGCAAGACCAGTTTCTCACACAGGCTGAGTATACAGCTTAGGGCCAACGGTCTGGTACCGCATCCGATAGCACTTGATAACTATTTCAAGAACAGGGAGGACACTCCCAAGGATGAGAACGGAAACTATGACTTCGAATGTCTTGAGGCCATGGATGTTGAGGGCTTTAACAATGATATGAGAAAGCTGCTTGCCGGTGAGACCGTAGAGCTGCCGACATTCAATTTCAAGACGGGAATGCGTGAATACAGAGGTAATTTCATGCATCTTAACAAAGAGGATGTCCTTGTTCTTGAGGGAATTCACGGTCTGAATGAGAAGATGTCATATGCACTCCCGTCGGAGAGCAAGTACAAGATATATATCAGCGCGCTTACATCGCTTAATGTAGATGAGCACAATCGTATTTCGACAACCGATGCAAGGCTGTTAAGAAGGATGGTAAGGGACAACAGGACCAGAGGAACATCAGCTTCCGGAACACTTGCAATGTGGCAGTCGGTAAGAAGGGGTGAGGAGGAGAACATCTTTCCGTTCCAGGAGTCGGCAGATGCTATGTTCAATTCGGCACTTATCTATGAGCTGGCAGTACTTAAACAGTTCGCGGAGCCGCTGTTGTTTGCGATAGAAAAAGACGACCCGGAATATCTTGAAGCCAAGCGCCTTCTTAAGTTCCTTGATTACTTCGTAAGCTTCACCTGCGAGGACGTTCCCAAGAACTCACTTATGAGAGAGTTTATAGGGGGATCAATATTCAATGTTTAGCAACAGGTTGGTATTCGAATTATAGACGGGATTACAGACATGGACTGCAAGCTGGCTTGCAAGGACATGTATGTGATACCGTAGTTACTGCGAAGCAGGAACCGCAAGAATATGAATAACGCGCATACGCGAAGCGGATGCATGAGTTGCGAAGCAACGGGCGTTATGAATGTTCTTGAGGAA
This sequence comes from Lachnospiraceae bacterium, assembly GCA_016281085.1. Lineage (GTDB taxonomy): Bacteria > Bacillota > Clostridia > Lachnospirales > Lachnospiraceae > UBA2868. Next base: position 1,114 of record JAEEHY010000409.1, on the reverse strand, counting down.
TTCGAAACAATATGAGCGGGATGAACAATCGCCGGGATCCGTAAGGATCCGGGAGGAAAGTCCGGGCTTCACAGGGCAGGATGCCGGATAACGTCCGGTGGAGGTGACTCCAAGGAAAGTGCAACAGAAATGATACCGCCTGCATGTCAGGTAAGGGTGAAATGGCAGTGTAAGAGACTACCGCCGGTACGGTAACGTACCGGGTCAGTGTAAACCCCATCCGAAGCAAGACCAAGCAGAGGGCTGTACGGTTGCCCGCCGTGCCTTCAGGTGGGTCGCTTGAGGTGGCCGGTAACGGTCATCCTAGATAGATGATTGTTCACGACAGAACCCGGCTTACAGTCCCGCTCAATAAAAAAAAACCGCCTTGCCGGCGGTTTTTTAATTTACTTTCTTCTCATGTGTCCCGAGTACATCTCCTCGCAGTATTTGCAGCGGTATATTTCTTTTTCAGGATCCGTAAGTACGAATATGTGAGTAAGCTCCTGCTCGATTGATGTTATACATCGCGGGTTCTTGCATTTTATTACATTTCTGATCTCCTTTGGAAGAACAAGGATCTTCTTCTCTACAATGACTCCGTCCTTGATAACATTTACCGTTATATTGTGGTCGATAAAACCGAGAATATCGAGATCGAGCTTATCAATATCACATTCGACCTTCAGGATGTCCTTTTTCCCCATCTTATTGCTGCGGGCATTTTTGATTATCGCTACCGTGCAGTCGAGACGGTCAAGCTTAAGATCATGGTATATGGACATGCTCTGACCGGCAACTATATGGTCAAGCACGAAACCTTCTTCAATCTTTCCTACGTTTAACATATTATGCCTCCTTTTATTTGTTACAAGGGAACCGCTTGTGGTATGCATTCGTTATCATGATTTTCACAAGGCAATGGATCCCTTATGGCGGTTCTAAGCTTTCATAATCCGCTTTACACTTCACCGTCAAGTCCCAGCAGTGTCATTATAAGTGCCATCCTGATATACATTCCGTACTGTACCTGTTTGAAGTATACGGCACGGGGATCGTCATCCACTTCGACGGATATTTCATTTACCCTTGGAAGCGGATGGAGTACCATCATGTTTTTCTTTGCGAGCGTCAT
>JAEEHY010000408.1 GCA_016281085.1 Lachnospiraceae bacterium | reverse complement strand
TTATCGGATTCCGTTCACTTATTACATATCTTGACAGGTCGCAGACTCTGGCTGACAGTGAAACGATATTCGGAATGCTCATCCCCCTTATCGGAACACTTCTTGGTTCTGCTGTAATATACGCAAAAAAGCAGCGATTCCAGGACGATATACGTATGATTTTGGCAGGATGTGCTTCAGGTATCATGTTTTCGATAGCGGTGTGGGGGATGATAGAGCCCGCCATAGATGGACTGGGCAGAGCAGATGTGAACGGGATCATCCCGGTGACAATATGTTTTTCCCTGGGGGTGATGATCCAGATACTGTTTGACCGGATCGTACCTCACACACACATTTATTCCGATATAACAGAGGGGCCTGAGAGCAGGCTGGCTCCGGATATTAAGGTCATGCTGACCGAAGTTATCCATCATATACCTGAGGGAATTGCGTTGGGAGCGATATATGCAGCTCATTTTATGAAGACTGAATGGATATCTTCGTCCGTGGCAGTCGTATTGGCGATAGCGATCGCGTTCCAGAATATTCCGGAGGCTATTTATGTGTCGTTCCCGATAAGAGAGCAGGGTACCGGGACAGGTAAGGCATTCTTCATGGGGGTAGTATCCGGAGTTCCCATTCCGCTTCTTGGTGTGGTTACGGTAGTGATAGTTGTTCTGTTCTCCGGTTCTCTTCCGTACATAATGGCTGTAGCAGGCGGAGCGCTTATCTATACTACGATCGAAGAGATCCCCCATATTGCATCTCATAAAGATAACGACAAGGGGACGCTGGCTTTTGTTGCCGGCTTTGCCATCGTAATGTTACTCATATTCTTAAGGCTGTCCAACTGACAGAAAAATGTTGATACTTTGTTGCCGGATTCGGTTTCAGACCATATTTCATACAGGTATGGTTTGTTTTGGTCTGATGAATTGTGCTAAACTATAGTTACACGAAGGGGTGAAAGGAGCAAAGTGGGTATGGCATCAATAATAGAGCAGGCTGATAAACTGCTGTGGGGATGGCCGATGATAATCTTATTGTTAGGCACCCATCTTTTTATGAGTTTCAAAACAGGTTTCGTACAAAAAGACATATTTAAAGCAATAAAGCTTTCCGTGACAAAAGATCCGGATGCACCGGGTGATGTATCCCAATTCGGTGCACTTGCAACCGCACTTGCCTCTACCGTCGGAACAGCCAATATCATCGGCGTGGGAACAGCCATTGTGCTTGGCGGACCGGGAGCCGTACTATGGATGTGGTTTACAGGTGTATTCGGGATCGCCACCAAGTATGCCGAGACCTTAATAGCGATTAAATACCGTGTAAAGAGCGAGGATGGGACAATGCTCGGCGGAGCCATGTATGCTCTGGACAGAGGGCTGAAATTGAGATGGCTGGGAATTGTTTTTGCGATATTTGCAGCTGCCTGCGGCCTCGGCATAGGATGTTCGGTTCCTGCCAATGCAGTAGTAGCAACGGTAAGAGAGAATTTTGCACATGACGAAGCCGCAGCGCGCCGCCTTACATATATTACAGCGGCAGTACTCTGTACATTGGTCGGCATTGTTATCATAGGCGGCGTAAAGTCCATTACAAGAGTATCGGAAAAACTTGTGCCCTTTATGGCTGCGTTTTATGTAATTGGGTGCATCATAATACTGATAATGAATGCGGATGTTATGGGACAGACTATCACTACGATCGTAAGTGCAGCATTTACAGCAAAGGCGGCAGGAGGTGGATTTGTCGGAAGTACCCTGTCAGCTGCATGCAGATATGGTATCGCGAGAGGACTGTTTTCCAATGAATCCGGCATGGGTTCCGCACCACTCGTGGCAGCTGCGGCACAGACAAGGAATTCTAAAAGACAGGCGCTTGTTTCCATGACCGGAACCTTTTGGGATACCGTGGTTGTATGTCTCATGACGGGTCTTGTACTTGTCTCCTGTATCATTAAGTATCCATTCATTGACGGTATGAGTGGTGACGGTTCCCGGCTTACGTCACTGGCTTTTTCCAATATCCCCTATGTAGGAGAACCTGTTCTTGTGGGAGGTCTCCTTTCGTTCACATTTTCTACAATGCTCGGATGGTATTACTACGGTGAACGCTGCGCGGTTTATCTGTTTGGAGAAAAAAGCATTCCGGTATACAAAATCCTGTGGGTAGGCGGGATACTTGCAGGTTCTCTGGCAGAACTCAATGTCATATGGAGTGTGGCAGATATACTGAACGGTCTTATGGCGCTCCCGAATATTGTGGCAGTCCTGCTTCTTTCGGGAATGATAGCCGAGGAGACAAAAAAATACTCCGGAACGCATATTGATGATACAGACGGATCGCAGCCTCCGGTCATCAAAAATGCAAGGAAGGGAGTATTGTAGTACAGCCGTTTTTACCCTGTATAAATTTGAAGACCGAATGGTGTGAATTATAACTCTTACTGTTTCACAGAATGTGCTATAATGACATAAAAGAATATAAAAGGATGTGAATATACAGTGACATCGAAAAAAACAGTAATATCTTTTGCCTGTCTGACATCATTACTTATTCTGGCTGCATGTTCATCTGCTTCTCCGGCCGTGGAGGAGCACGGTGACTCTCAGAGGGTCGAAACACAGTCTGTGCGCAGTGCGGTGGATTTTGACCATGAACTCGATCAGTATATACCCAAGAAGGATCAATACAATTTTTATTTCACATATAAGACCGTTCACCCGTGGTGGGATGCTGTTGCGCTCGGTATGGAAGATGCGCAGCGACAGTTTCTCGACAGAGGGGTAAGGGTTACCTATGAGTATATGGCACCGGAAGGAGCATCTGCGGAAGACCAGATAAAAAGACTGGGTGAAGCCGGAGAAAAGGACTATGATGTCATTGGTGTTGATGTTGCGGATGAAAAGATAATTTCTCCTGTCCTTGATGAAATGGTGGATTCCGGGAAAAAGGTCATGACTTTTTCAAGCTCGGATGCAGAGGAAGGATGCAAGAGGATTGCATATGTGGGTAATACACATAACTATCAGGATGGAGCGGACCTGACTGAGGCTCTCTGCAAAAAACTGGATCATAAGGGAAAGGTTGCGATACTCGTGGGAACCGAAGGCGCTCCGTGTCATGAAGACCGTGCGAGAGGAGCTGCGGATACCATCGCAAAATACAGTGACATGGAGATCGTGGCTACGGAATATGATATGGATTCCGTTGATGAAGCCTATGAACTTACACTTAAGATACTTAAGGATAATCCCGATCTAAACGGGATCGTATGCTGCAATATGAGTAATCCCGTCGGTGCCGCCAGAGCGATCACGGAAAAGGGGAGCAGTGCTGTTATCGTAGGAATGGATCACGATGAGGAAGCGCTGAATTATTTAAAGGATGGAGTAATCTATTGCCTGGGGGTACAGGACTGCTATTCGATAGGTTTTGATACGATCCAGGTTGCGGTCAAGATTGCAGATGGAAATCTGCCGGGTGAACTGTTTCCGGAAAAGACCAATGAGAAAACAACAGTGATCTACCAGGAGGATGCGGCTCAGATGCTTGAACTGCTGTATGGTGATATCCTATGAAAGATAAGAAAGAGAAGAAAAAGATAACAAACAGAACAATTGTATTGACAGCCGTAATAGGCAGTATGCTGGTTGTGGCAATGGTGACGGCCAATACGTTATGGGCTTCCAGGAAGACAAGTGCCGCCACGGATGAAGCAGTTTCGGCAGTCAGCTCAT
>JAEEHY010000407.1 GCA_016281085.1 Lachnospiraceae bacterium | reverse complement strand
GCAGAAGACGGGATGGGAATAGATGAGTTGATCAAAACCGCCGAAAAAAGAATGTACGAGAATAAGAAACGGTATTATGAACAGACCGGTCAGGCTGTCAGGAATCAGCTGTAAGAAAATGATGTAAGAAGAATTACAGTATATAGAAACAGGATACATAAGTGAGAAACAGGAAAATAGTAAAGCAGGCCGGGAGCCGGGGGACGGTTCTCCGGCTCTTTTTTTATTGACCGGGATGACCGGCGGAACCGGAGAACTGTCCACTGATTCCTTCTTTTGTGCACTAATAACAAAATTAAGTAAAGTAAATTGTATATAAGGTAAAATTAAGGCGAACAGCGCAAAATAACTTGACTAATTCGTATTAACGGATATAATTAAATTAAGTAATCCAATAAATACATTTACTTAATTGAACAGGAGGAAAAACTTATGAAGTTAAAAAAAGTACTTGCAATCTGTCTTGCATCAGCAATGACTTTCTCACTTGCAGCCTGTGGCGGCACAGCAGCAGCTCCGGCTCCGGCAGCAGAGGATAACACGGCCGGTGAGACAGACGAAGCGGAAGAGGCAGACACAGTGGAAGAGGACGCTGCAGAAGCAGACGCAGCTGATGACAGCGCAGAAGAGACAGCCGGCGAAGTTCCCACCTACACACAGCTTAATCTGGCTGATTACGGGGATGTATCGGCAACGATCAAGTTCCTTCATCATAAGACCGACAGGGCAGAAGATGGAACCATGGATAAGATGGTAGCGGAATTCAATAAGGAGTTCCCCAATATTGCGGTTGAGATGGAAGCGGTTACAGATTACGCCGAGGATTCACTCCTTCGTCTTTCGACAGGTGATTGGGGCGACATAATGTTCATCCCTGCAGTCGACAAGGTAGATCTTCCGGAATTCTTTATGCCGTTTGACTCATTTGACAATCTCTCGGCTGAGCTTAATTTCGTTGACAACTGGAAATATGACGGGAAGTGCTATGGTATTCCTTACATGGCTAACGCACAGGGTGTTCTTTATAACAAGGCTGTATTTGAGGAAGCAGGAATAGAGAAGCTCCCCACGACTCCTACCGAGTTCCTTGACGATCTTAAGCTTATCAAGGATAAGACAGATGCGATCCCTCTTTATACCAACTATGCAGCAGGCTGGACAATGGGCGCGTGGGATGCTTACATAGGAATCGTTTCCAACGGAGATGATACCTTCATGCAGCAGAAGTTCGCTCATACCGCAGAGCCCTTCAAGGATCCCGGTGATGATACAGGTATCTACAACCTTTACAGGATATTGTTTGATGCTGTTGCAAACGGACTTATCGAGGATGATTACACAACTACAGACTGGGAGAGCTGCAAGGGTATGCTTAACCGCGGTGAGATAGGAACGATGGTTCTCGGTTCATGGGCATATGCTCAGATGCAGGAAGCAGGCGATACTCCCGAGAACGTAGGATATATGCCTTTCCCCATGACGGTAGGCGGCAAGCAGTATGTAAACGCAGGCGGTGATTACAATTATGCTATCAATGTTAATTCTTCGGATGAGAACAAGCTTGCATCGCTTATCTTTGTCAAGTGGATGGTTGAGAAGTCTGATTGGTGCTACAATGAGGGTGGTTACACCGTAGTTAAGGGTGGTAAGAATCCTGATATGTACGCTGCATTTGACGGATGTGAGGTTCTTTCCGATCAGCCGGCCAAGGAAGGAGAGGAGACACTCCTTAACGATATAAACGCAGAGTCAGAGCTTTCCTTCAATGCAGGCGGAAACGATAAGGTTCAGAGGATCGTTGAGGCAGCTGCCACAGGTTCGGAATCCCTCGATGATATTTATACCGAGTGGACACAGAAGTGGAACGATGCTCAGGAAGAGCTTGAGATTTCCGTAGATTACTGATAATAACAGACATTTCAAATTTGTGTGCCGGCTGTATTCAACACGGCCGGCGCACTTAAGAGGAATGCAGGATCACATCATCGGGCAAAAGAATCCCATAGGAAAAGAGGTTAATATGAGCGCATCGGCAAATACTACCGTAAAAAAGAATAAGCGTACATTCGGAGAGTGGTTAAGAAGCAGAGATGGTCAGAAGGTGCTGGTCATGTTAGCCTTTCTTATCATACCGATGGTACTGTTAATGGTGTTCACCTATATCCCTTTTGCGGAAATGGTGAAGTTCAGCTTCTATAATATGAAATACATAGGAGCAAGGAAGTTTGTGGGATGGAAGAATTATATCAAGGTATTCTCAAGAAAGGATTGCTTCGGAGCTCTTAAGCTGTCCCTCTATTATATGGGAGGATCGGTTGTCCAGCTGTCACTGGCGCTGTATCTTGCAACCATTCTGAGCTTCAAGGTAAAGGGCGGCGACGTGTTTAAGGGATTTATGTTCTTTCCTTTTCTTATAAACGGTATTGCGATAGGTTTTATTTTTAAATTCTTCTATACCAGAGGCTTCGTATTTGATACGGTTCTGCAGTGGTGCGGCTTTCAGCTGGACTCCCTCCCTTACTGGCTGAAAGACCGCAGCATTAACAACATTTCACTGGTAGGGACCAGTGTTTGGCGGTATTTCGGTCAGAACATGGTGCTTTTTATCGGTGCGATCATGTCCGTCGACAATGAGCTTTATGAGGCTGCAATGCTTGACGGAGCCAATAAGCTCCAACAGTTCAGATATATAATAATGCCGAGTATCAAGACTATCTTTGTCCTGAACGTCATTCTTTCAATATCGGGTTCGCTTAGTGCTTTTGAACCTCCTTATGTAATTACGGACGGCGCGAACGGAACCGGAACCTATTTTGTGGTAATGCATGAGATAGCCCATACCCAGCAGAAGGTTGGACTGGCCTCGGCCATGGCGGTTGTACTGCTTTTGATTATTTTTGCGGTAACTATACTGCAGAAGCTGTTCTTTAAGTATGTTTTCAAGGATGGGACCGAATAAAGGAAGGAGGATCGGAAATGAGTATTTCAGAAAAAATCGGTAAATATGTATTGATATTTTTTAAATATTTTTCACTTGTGTTCTTCTCCTTTGTCGCACTGCTTCCCGTTGT
>JAEEHY010000406.1 GCA_016281085.1 Lachnospiraceae bacterium | reverse complement strand
TCGCTTGACAGCGCGGACTGCTGGGCCAATCCGAACGTATTCCTGATGGATAAGAAGCTGAATCCGAAGGTTGTTGCGGGCTGTGCTCCGGATGCGTTCTCAAGAACGGGTCAGCTGTGGGGCAATCCCATTTATGACTGGGCCGAGCTCAAGAAGACCGGCTATGACTGGTGGGTTAAACGTATTAAGAGAAACTACGAGTTCTATGATGTTATCAGGATAGACCATTTTCATGGGTTCTGCGAATATTATGCGGTACCTTACGGTGATAAGACGGCCGAGAACGGTAAGCTTCACAAAGGGCCGGGGATCGATCTGTTCAATGTACTCAAGGCACAGATAAAGGAGCTTGATATAATAGCGGAGGATCTCGGGAATACCACTCCGGAGAATGTTGCTCTGCTCGAAGAAACGGGCTTCCCCGGAATGAAGGTCCTTCAGTACGGTTTTACCAGCTGGGATAGTTGTTATGTAAACCATAGGCATGTGAATAACTGCGTGGTATATACGGGAACCCACGACAACACACCGACCAGAGCATGGGTGGAAGAGATAAATGAAGGCGAGAGGGATTTCTGCAGACGTTATATCAATTCAATGAACAGCGATTACGGTGCGCTTGTATGGGATATAATCAGGGAAGCATATCGTTCAGTTGCGGATCTGTGTATAATTCCGCTGCAGGATTACCTGTGCTTCGGAAGAGAAGCAAGGATCAATACTCCGGGTGTTGCTGAGGGTAACTGGGAGTGGAGGTTAAGGCCCAACTTCCTCTCGGATGAATTAAAGAAGAGCATACGGGGGCTTACGGAGCTGTACAGCAGAGTACCGAGAGAATAAAGTGCCTTTGCAGTGCAGTGTTCCGTGAGGACAAATACTAAGTGTTAAGCAGATCATCGTCATAGGGTGAAAATATGAGAAAAAGATCAATAAAGGATGCACCGTGGTATCCGCATGCTGTAGCGGCATGTATAGCAGTAGTACTGTATATCGTATTGTCAAGGTTTGACAGTGTCCTTAAGTGTATAGGAGCCTTTATAGGCTTTTTCAGACCTGTCATATTCGGCTGTATACTTGCTTATATAATCAATCCGCTGTCAAGATGGTTCAATAAGAAGGTGTTTCGTAAGATAAAGACCGATACGAGAAGGGATATAATATCCAATCTGACAACATTTATAGTTGTGATAGCATTCCTTGTATTTTCGATGATGGTCCTTATCCCGCAGCTTATTGATTCGGTACAGACGTTTTCCAAGAATTTCGACGGATATGTCGCTTCGCTTAACGACGTGATGGGCAGAATATCGATCGCGGGCCACAGGCTTGACATCGAGAGCTTAATGGGCTCCTCCCAGGATATAATGAATGCGGTCTTTGAGTTCCTCGGAGACAATATGAATAATATACTTGACATATCAGCCAACGCAGGGAAGAGTGTCGCACACTGGCTTATAGCTTTTGTGCTGTCCATATATCTTCTTGCGGAAAAGAAAAAGATAAAGGCAGCCGCTTCAAGGCTTCTCAGGGCAGTCTTCCGTAAGGATGTCTATGATGAGGTATGCGTCTTCCTGCGCAAATGTGATGATATATTCAACAGATATATAGTGTTTAACCTGATAGACAGCTTTATAATCGGCATAATGAATGCGATTTTTATGAATATCCTCGGGATGGAGTATTCGGGTCTGGTTTCGTTTGTTGTGGGTATCACCAATCTGATACCGACAGTGGGACCTGCGATCGGTGCGGTCATAGGAGCGTTTGTGCTCTTCATGGTACACCCTTCGCATGCGCTTATATTCCTTATCTTTACGCTCATTGTCCAGATAATCGATGCCTATATGCTTAAGCCAAGGCTTTTCGGAAATACATTCGGTGTGTCCGGCCTGCTGCTTCTGATAGGTGTGATCGTGGGAGGCAGTATGTTCGGAGTACCGGGAGTTCTCCTGTCATTCCCCGGCGTTGCCATACTGGATATGATATACAATACGTATCTTTTACCATGGCTTGAAAAGAGAAGAGGATAGATATAAAAATAAAAGAAGAGGGCAGGTTCTTATCGGACCTGCCCTCTGTAACCCCACAAAAATAAGAAGATGTTTAACGGATGGAAGCTGTCTTGTACGGCAGCATCTGCTTGAGAAATACCGTTGTAAGTGCGGGTATTCCCAGACGCTTCGGTGCACTTACTATATATTCCAGCGGAATGTTGGAAAGATCCGGTTCCAATGGCTGCACCTTTTTCCACAATATGTTTTCAAATGCCTTCATGACGTCTTCGATCGACTCTGCCGTGCTTGATTCGACCAGATCGTCCACATACATGGGGACACGCTTGATAACATAGTAGTTCCTGTCATCCAGCGTATACCTGAAAAGGATCCAGTCTAAATTATACATATTGTCTGTAATGTGGATTGCTTCCGATGTGACCGAATAGTCCTTTACCCACGGACTCTTACGCCTGCACGTTTTGAAACGCGCAAGTTCCTCTTTTGTAAACAATACTTTTTCCTCCCCTAATAATTATTTACATAAAAACTCCCGAAAACATATTATCACAGTTTCGTCATATGGTCAACACTATGTGATAAAAACTAAAAGCGCAAACACTTGCGTTTGTTGCCTGTTTGTGGGAAAATATATTCATAATTCAGAACAGCACATAAATTTTAAAATATGACTTTCAAGCTTGCTTGAGAAGGGCATATTTTTAAAATTTATGTATTGGATGAATATCCAATAGCGAAAAATACGAAGTATTTTGAGCTTGTTCTGAATTATGAAAGAGTTAAGAACAATAGCGAAAAATACGAAGTATAAACAAATCAAGGAGTTCCGAATGCATAACCGAAAAACATACGAAATCTGGCTGCTTCTCACATATATACTGATAGTGCTTACCTGCATTTATCTGAATCTGTTTTCGCCGGGTCAGGCGGGTACGATTGCCAATCTGACCGTAAATATAGTTATGCTCGTGATCGTTGCGGCAATATTGCTGACTTCCTATTTCGGAAGTCTTCTTCCCGTAATGAAGCTTACATCGGACCTTAAGCGGGTAACGGAAAAGTTTGACGATGATGCACGTCATACACACCGCTTCCTTTGGGAGAAATACAAGGAAGAAAAGGATGAGCTGTTCGAGAACAGGGTATTGAGGGAACGGTTTAAGGATTACAGGTATGAGCTTGACAGGATACTCCATATGGATAAGTCCTTCTTTAAGTGTGATATAGAGGAATACATCAATTACGGACTTATAGATTCGGTCATACACAGGAACCGCATGAACCAGGTGGCGGGAGTGATGACGGGTCTGGGAATACTCGGAACATTTATCGGACTGTCGTTGGGACTGCAGAGCTTCAATACCGGTTCGACTGCAGAGATAACAAACAGCATAGATCCGCTTATGGGAGGTATAAAGGTCGCGTTCCATACATCAATCTACGGAATGGTCTTTTCCCTTGTTTTTAACTGGGTATACAAGATGATCCTGGATGATGCGGACAGGGCTGTCAATGATTTTATCAATTCCTACAAGAAATATGTTATGCCCGATGCAATGCCTGACAGCGTCAACCGTCTTATCGAGCTTGAACAGCAGCAGACGGAGGCGATCGAGAGCCTGTCGCAGAACATGACAAGGCTGATGTCGGGTGCCCTGAGGGAACTGCTCGATCCGCAGTTTGCAAGGCTTGATGATACCATTACAAGCTTTGCCAATGTTGCGACAAAGAATCAGATGGACCAGCTTTCGCTGGTTGTAAATGCGTTCATCAATGAGATGAACCGTTCTCTTAACAGCATGTTTACGGCTCTGTCGGATACGATAGACAAGACGCTCGTGCTTCAGACGCAGAATGAAAGACAGATGCAGGAGATCTTTGATAAGAATGTAAGCACGGCCGATAACATAGG
>JAEEHY010000405.1 GCA_016281085.1 Lachnospiraceae bacterium | reverse complement strand
TTTGCGTTGAAATCATCAACACTCTTCTTGTTCAATGACATCTTAATGTCCTCCTATAATTATATTTACCCGCAGTAACCGCTACAGGCCCCGGATTTCTGTAACTTGCGCATTGTTACAGAAAGGCGCCGGTTGTCACCGACGCCTAACATTATATCACAGATCGAAGTCACCTTCAATCAGCAGTTCCATATCCGAATCAGGTTCCGCCACAAGCCTCCTTGACTGATTAAGTATCGCTTCCTCTATCTTATTACGTACAAGACGTCCGTTACCGGCCTCTCTGGCATCATTAAGCTGTGTGGCATTAAAGAAATCAAGCAGGGGCTTCCTCGCCGAATCATCAATGACATATCCCTTTGACCCGGCTGTGATGTCCGCGATCGCAAGCAGCTCTTCACCTGTATAATCGGGAAAATCGATGATATTGGGGAAACGGCTCTTAAGACCCGAATTGGCTTCAAGGAACTCCTCCATTTCCCTGGAATATCCTGCAAGTATAACCACAAGGTTGTCACGGTTATCCTCGATACCCTTAACGAGCGTATCTATCGCCTCGAGTCCGAAGCTGTCCTCATCACCCCTGTACAGACTGTATGCTTCATCGATAAACAGCACACCACCGATCGCCGATTTGATCACCTGATTTACGAGCGGTGCCGTATGGCCGACATATCTTCCGACCAGATCGCCCCTTGATACCTCTACCAGCTGTCCTCCCGACAGTATACCTATCGCCTTAAGATAACGGCTGACTATACGTGCAATGGTAGTCTTACCCGTACCCGGGTTTCCCGTGAAGATCATATGGCGGTTCAGCTCACCTGCCTTAAGGCCTTCTTCTCTTCTTCTCTTCTGTATCTCGTAGTATCCTTTAAGTCCGCGGATGTATTCCTTGATCTTTGTAAGACCTACAATATTGTCAAGCTCCTTCTCAACAGCTTCCAGTTCACCGCTGTAACCGCCGGAAATAAAGTCACCCATATTAAGCTTCTCATCACCCACCGCTATCTTCGCAGTATCCTGCTCGTACAAAAGAGTAACTCCGTCACCGGTATAGTCATCTCTTTCAAGGCGGAACTGTGATAAAGCCTTAACCGAATCCTCATATACATCAAGCACACCGCGCAGACCCCTTCCGCGCGAGGTACAGCTTCGCGCATATTCGCTGAAGCTCTCATCTATCTTGAGATCAAACGCCAGCTGCTTCTTCACTCTATCAACAAGCTTCTTCTCCTGCTTTGCACAAACCCTGCGTACCGCATCTTCATCAAGCTTCTGCGTTACACAGATATCACCCAGTGAATTGACAAAAGGCGCACCCATTATATCCGCAAGCTTTCCGACAGATTCGGTACCCATAAACACAAGATACTTACCGGTCGCCTCAAGAGAACCTATCGTGTCCCTGGCAAGACCGTTTGTCACACCGACAAGCTGTCCGTTCTGCATTATGTATCTCTCATTGAGCATACTCTCACCGCTTGCGGTAAGATCGGAAAGACGCTGAAGCAGGGCTACGTTACAGGAAGCGAAATTCTCAAACAGGATAACAGAGGCCTTACTCCTGAGAGCACTGTACAGATCCTGTATGAACAGCTTCTCCTCAGCCGATGATGGATACAGGGACAGATCCATCCTGAATATCTCATCGCTTGTAAGGACATTACGTTTCTTAAGCTCCTTTGTTATCGTATCCAGCGAATAATGTCTGCCCGTACAGGCGGCACCCGAAATAAAGATACTGTTCAGCGCATCATTGTTGTCACGTTCAGAAACAAAGGGACGCTTGAAAGCAATGATAAGCTTCTTTAGGTATTCATCCTGTCCGAATATATCCTCCTTAAGCGTATCGGACAATCCCACAAACCTGTCCAGAGCATCGCTGCCTTCCACTATTCCCTTCATTTCGGAAATGCTCCCGGTCATGGTATTTCCCGACCCCGTATTCATTTTGGAACTTTCGGTACCTACGGCTCCGAAATCATTACTGATATTTCTCTTAAGTTCGTTTAACGTGGCATTGATATCAGATGCATTTGACTGAACTGCTTTTTCGATCGCCTCAATATCTTCCGATGCTTTCCCCGCAGAAGCCGACAGTGCACCGAGAAAACCGGAGTTGATACCGGATATCGCATTCCTTTCTTTCGGTTTGATATCAGCCTCTATCGGCTCAAGAGGTTTACGTCCCGTCCTCTCCTCCGTTATGGCCGAAAGATTGTCATACAATGTTCCTCCATACTTCTTCTGTCTTTTCTTCGCAAGTTCAATATCCTCCACGGAGTAATTGGCTCTGTTTCCCCCGAAGGTATTGTTCATCTGATCTTCAAAACTGCTCATTACCGTCTCCTGACATAAAACCTATAATCATGCAACCACTCTGAGTATATCACACAAGAAACAAAAAGGGGATACAAAACGCATCCCCTTTATTTCTGCTATTAAATTCACAGTATTGAGTCAGGAGATACATCCCCTGCTCACCCATGTCAATTAACCAAGCTCTGAGAAGTACTTGATAGTACGAACCATCTGAGAAGTGTAGCTGTTCTCATTGTCATACCATGAAACAACCTGTACAAGATTGTCAGCGCCAACCATTGTCTGGGTTGCATCAAAGATTGAACCATAGGTTGAACCAACGATATCTGAAGAAACGATCTCATCCTCGTTGTATCCGAATGACTCTGATGAAGCTGCCTTCATAGCTGCATTGATCTCTTCCTTGGTAACGCTCTTCTCTACTGTTGCAACAAGGATTGTTGTTGAACCTGTAGGGGTAGGAACACGCTGAGCGGAACCGATGAGCTTGCCGTTAAGCTCGGGAATAACAAGACCGATTGCCTTTGCAGCACCTGTTGAGTTGGGAACGATGTTGATAGCACCTGCACGTGATCTGCGGAGGTCACCCTTCCTCTGAGGTCCGTCAAGGATCATCTGATCGCCTGTGTAAGCATGGATCGTGCTCATGATACCTGACTTGATGGTAGCGAGATCGTTAAGAGCCTTAGCCATGGGTGCAAGGCAGTTCGTTGTACATGAAGCTGCTGAGATGATCTTGTCATCCTTGGTAAGAGTAGTATGGTTAACGTTGTAAACGATCGTAGGAAGATCATTTCCTGCGGGAGCTGAGATAACAACCTTCTTAGCGCCTGCATTGATATGAGCCTGAGCCTTCTCCTTGGATGTATAGAAACCTGAGCACTCAAGAACAACGTCTACATCAAGCTCCTTCCAAGGGCAGTTGTTTGCATCGGGCTCCTTGTAGATCTTAAGGGTCTTGCCGTCAACAGTGATTGAATCCTCGCCTGCCGATACCTTATCAGCTAATGCGTACTTACCCTGAGCACTGTCATACTTAAGAAGATGAGCGAGCATCTTGGGTGTTGTAAGATCGTTGATTGCTACTACCTCGTATCCTGCTGCACCAAACATCTGCCTGAATGCAAGACGACCGATACGACCAAAACCATTAATTGCTACCTTTACTGCCATGTTTCATTCCTCCTAGAAAAAAATTATGATATGAATCCAAGCGTGTTGCCACGCAGATTATCAGCACTCAATATTTTAACCTTTATATACGCAAAATACAAGAGGAAAATATTAAAATGAATCGACGTATACGTCCTCTTACTCACTTCAGGCTGAGAAACTGCGGCCGGCGCTTAC
>JAEEHY010000404.1 GCA_016281085.1 Lachnospiraceae bacterium | reverse complement strand
TATATGCAGTCAGGCCGGATCGCAGATTGCAGGTATAGGTATATGCATAGAAAAGGGATTTCAGAAGGGTGGAGATGAACTTAGAAAAATGGGTTATGATGTTATGTCTCTTGCAATAATCGACAGTCTGTCAGAAGACGGAACTGTAACCTTCAGGGAACAGATCCACGTTTAGTCTTCAATAAGATATTTCTTAAAAGTCAGGATGTTTTGTTCGTCTTTGTATTCATAGGCATAGAAACAGATATTGCCGAAGAGTTCATCGATCGCAAGCTTAATCTTTGCCCTGATCTGCTCTGGACATTGAAGGACATCAAGTTTCGGCCAGTCATTAACCGTTTGGGCTTTGTTTGTTATCAAATGTGCTTTTTCGGCACAAAGAGCCATTGGTGTGTCAGCAAGTGAATCGGAATAAAAGATTTCGATCTCCGGGAAATCCTGATCGAAAATATAGGCCGCTTTTTCTCTTGCATACATCAGATTGTCTACAAAAGCTCCCACATCACGATCATATTCCGTTGCTATGTAGTTAACGCCGAGTCTTTTTGCAATCGGTTCGATGATGCAGTTCGGAGAGGCGCTGATGATCAAATCGTCCGGTTTTTTCTGAGAAAGGTACCAGTCGGAGATGTTTTTCTCGTGCTTGTCCCAGAAACGTTCAATCTGCACATCAAAATCCTTTACCTTACAAAGAAAGCTGAAAAATGTGCGTTCCATAACATATCTCGGAACCTTTCCGATCTTGTGTCCGATTATGGTTGAGAGCGTCTTCGGAAGATAGGTAAAGATCAAAGAGGGATGCCGTTTTACACACCAGAGTGCAAAGCTTACCGCACAGTCAGGATAATAAATTGTACCATAAAAAGTGGAAAAGACATATAAAAGTATTGCAAAATAAAATTAATTAAGTATTATTGCTCATAAATGTCAAACAAGATATAATCCTCCTTGAGCAATTTCGGAAGTAGTATTGTAAGGTGGCAGAGAGAATGAATAGACAATCCATTGTTAAGGATGTCGGGATTTTAAAGAGGATGAAATGAAAGAGAAATTTCAAGACATACTAGGAAACAGAAAAAAACTGATACTGACAATAATTTTTGGTCCTGCATTGCTGAGTCTTCTTGCAGGTTGTATGGTAAGTCTGGTTGGACCGGGAGAGCTTCTTTCTACAAGTATTATCTTTATGTTACTGGCATATCCGGCCTTTCTGTTTATATTTAACATCATTGCCCTTGTATATACAATTAAGGTTCCGGGTAAATCTCTTCCCGGCACATTTGAATCAAAACTGTTCGGGATAATGGATCTGGTTACAGTCCTTCTTGGAGCAGCACTCTCATTTTTCTATGGGTTGCTGCTTGAAGTATCGGGAATACAGTGGGATGCGCTGTGGAGCGAACAACTCCATAACAGTGAGATACATCAGCCAATCTGGTCCGGAGCACTGGCTACGGTCATCACACTGTTTGTCATTGGTATAATAGGATATATTGTGCTTCTCACAAGAAAAATGGCAAAAACTCCGCCCCTGATAACGGTTCTGTGTATGGGTGCGATGTATATCGGTGCCAGTCAGTTAATCCTGTTCGTGATCCAGATTTTCAAGGTCACGAAATTTCAAGGCATGGCTTTTGTCTCACACAGTTATCCCCTGTTTGAGACAGCTCCCCTTATGGTATTGCCCTTCTGCTGTATAAGTATGGCGGCAAGACTGATCATAAGAAAAATATATGAATGGAATATTAACGAAGAACATAATGAAGAACATTATGCCGGTGAAGGCCTGATAGGGAGACTTAACGAAGTTCTGAGCAACGCCTTATCCTGGCCTGTTGCAGCGATAATAGCTATGCTCCCTCTTTTAGGAGTTATCCTTGGTATACTGTCACTGTTCGGACAGTATCCGGATCATGTGATAAGGGCCTGGACAGAAACTGCTCAATGGAATCTGTCACGTATGGAGGCTCCGCCGAATGTAATTTATGATGAGCATTATCTGTGCACGGTTGCGGCAGGCGGACATGAAGAGATAGTAAAGCCTATAAGGATGGGAGAGCGTCATGGTCATAGGATAGTAGTCAACAGACAGCTTCTTATAGCAAACGCTTTTGAGCAGGTACTTGAGGAAAAAACTCCACGGATGCACAGAGCAATAAGGAACTTTTACGATAAGCACGGATATCCTGTGGCCGGGCATATAAAGACAAAAGCCGCGGCCGATATTGTGTATTTCATAATGAAACCATTGGAGATATTGTTTTTACTGGTTTTGTATCTTGTGGATGCAAAGCCCGAAAACCGCATCGCAGTACAATACCTGCCGAAAGAGAGCAGGAACCGTGGTACCACGCAACAGTAGCTAAAGACGTCGGTGAAAATGATCGTGAATAGACATATGAAGAAGGAAAAGAGGGAATGAATACATATGATTCAATAGAAGCCGGTATCAGGGGATGCTTTGGTTCGGATGTAATGATCAAGGAAAAGACATACGTTCATGGCGGCGATATCAATGATTCTTTCTGCCTGCATCTGAGTAACGGTTCGGACGTATTTGTTAAATCAAACTCAGTAAGTAATAGCGGTTTCTTTGATGCAGAAGAGAAGGGATTAAATGCTATTGCATCTACGGGATCGATAGGAACTCCGAAACTTCTGTGTAAGGGTGTAGACAGAAATAAAAAAATATCATTTCTCATGATGGAGATGATCCCACGTATTGTCAGGATTAAGGATTATTTTGCCATATTTGGCCGGGAACTTGCATCCATGCATCTTAAAGATACGGGATCCCTTGTTCACGGTGGGAATTATGGCTTTACCTCGGATAATTACATAGGTGCATCCAAACAGGTGAATACGCCAAAGGATACATGGATAGATTTCTTCAGGGAATGCCGCCTTATACCTCAATTTAAGATGGCAGAGAGATATTTTGACAATGCTGAAGTAAAGTCAGTAATGAGACTGCTTGAAAAACTGGATGATGTTCTCATAGAACCCGAAGGACCATCTTTACTACATGGTGATCTGTGGTCGGGTAATTCCATAACGGGAAGGGATGGGAAGGCATGGCTAATCGATCCGGCGGTATATGTTGGGCATGCTGAAGCAGATATTGCCATGACGGAGTTGTTTGGCCGTCTCCCGAATGATTTTTATTCAGAGTATATGTCTGTATATCCGATGCAGCCGGGATATCAGGACAGAAGAAATCTGTATAATCTTTACCATCTGTTAAATCATCTGAATCTGTTTGGAAGATCTTATCTGTCGGAAGTGATCAGTATAATAAACCACTATGTATGAAATCAGAAAATGGAATGGAGAATATATATGGGCTTATTTAAGAGTAATATAGAAAAAGAACTGGATAGTATAATACAACGGCTTCAGATGAATATGTCAAATAATTATAAAGACAACGCCCGGGATGATCTGAGAGAGTTTGAAGAAAAAATGAATGACATTCGGACAGCAGGTTTACTAAAAGGCAAGGTACTAAATAAATATGAAACGATCCTTAATGATTACAGGGATAAGATGAAGGGTTACAGTCATAAGGATCAGAAACCGTATTGGCATTAAGGATATGCAGGTTTATAACGTTGGAAGGGATATACTATGGGGAAAACTTGATACATGTGTGTCAGAAAACAAGAATGGGAACAAATGTTTGACAAATGTTCAAAATTATGAGATAATCCAAATCAGAACAGTTGTTCGCGAACATATCTTCGTATTGAATGTCCTTTCTATTGGACTGTTTTCTAAAATGAAAGATGATATCATACCTTCAGAAGAAACAATCAATACCTTACAGGGCAGAAAAATGGAGGCGATATCATGAGAAGGCTTATGTTCTGGCTTAAGAAATGTTTCAGGAAGAATAATATCGGATGTAAATGCTGCTGCTTAGCATGTGAATACTTTGATCAGTGTATGGATGACGGCGTAGAGTTCTATTAAAACAAATAAACAAGACGAAGAAATGGGGGATTACAAATGAATTACGTGGTACTTGATCTTGAAATGTGCAGGATATCGAAAGCTCTTATGAGTGAGGATTATAAGTGGAGCAGGGAGACTATCCAGATAGGAGCCGTTCTGCTTGATAATGATTACAATGTTGTGAAGAAGTTCAGCACCTTTGTCCGTCCGGAATACGGCAGGCTTGACCCGTTCATAATAAATCTTACCGGGATAACAAAGGAAAATGTATATACAGCACCTACTTACAGGGAAGCTATGGAGAAGTTCTTAAGATGGCTTCCATACGGAGAGGTAAGTTTCGTAGCCTGGAGCAGAGCAGACAGACAGCAGATCGAAAAGGAATCAGAGCTGAAAGGCTTAAATGAAAGAGCAATGAACAGACTTATGGGTGCTTGGATCGACTGCCAGGAGCTCTTTGGTGAGAAGATTAACGTATCTTATCAGTACAGTCTTGAAGAAGCCCTGATTGCTTCGGATATATGCACAGAAGGAAGGGCACATGATGGACTTGTGGACGCGTATAATACAGCACTCCTGTTTGCAAAGCTAAGAAAAGATCCGGAGTTTGAACTTAACAGAATATACAGCGATGCAAAGAACGGAAAAGTAGAGCATCTGGGAGTAACCCTTGGAGATATGTTCAGAGGAATGCAGCTTCAGTGGGCTGTATAAAAAATGAAATAAGGCTCTTCCCCTTAAGGAGCTTTATTATAGAGGATCCCCTCTCAATTTCACTCACCCTAAATGAAAACGTCTGAAGAAGTAACATATATCTTCAGACGTTTCTCCTTGTTTTGTGGAAATAATATTGACAAAGATGCTTCCAATCCTTTGCTGTTTTTTATACCAGAGTCTGTTTATTTCAATCCCTCGTTAAAATCACAATAACCTCTTGTGATATATATGATATAATCTTACTATACAACACCTTAAGGGGAATAGATATACAAATATGACATAGGGACAGTTTTGATGCATTCAGATATGAATTACCAACTCCCATAAGCGTATGGAAGTGGTGTCTTTACAAAGCCGTGGCACTTACGCTTTTCAGACCCATGCAGGCTGCCCGTGCACTTGTGGGCTGTTCACACAGCCTCTATCCGTTTTGCCGGATTACGTTTTAAGTACATGTCGTGGAACCGGATAACATCAACATTTTTGAAGCATGACATGTCCTCAGTGTTTTTGAAAGCATCAGGGAATGCCTTTCTCAGGATATTGCCTGCAGCATT
>JAEEHY010000403.1 GCA_016281085.1 Lachnospiraceae bacterium | reverse complement strand
AAATGAAAGGGTTGCGCAGGGGATCCTTCACTACGATAATACAGGTCATCCGGTGATTAATATTGAGTTCATAGATGGATTTTCGAAATACACGAACGGAGAAATGACGCTGCAAAAGAGCCCAGATCTGGTGTTTTGATGACTTGATAAAGCCCTTGAACTGTATATGAATGAAACGTATAATGAATATGTTGAATTTGCTTAAGAGTATATATTATTTACCGGTCAAGGGTGAGATTGAAGAAGGAGAATTATGAATTTTTTTGCAATACCCGTATTTAGTTTTGTTCCGCATAAGTACAGGGTACTGGTTGGTGAGAGTGGAGGAAAGATCTTAGGTGCTTTACTCGTATGCTTTATCATCTTCGGTATCATATCAGGAGTTAAGGCATCATATGTAATAGGAGATTTTGCCGAAACGGTTGAGGCCGAATGCCCGGGGTTCGAGCTTAAGAACGGAAAGTTCAGTATCGAACGTCCCTACACATTGAATGAGGACGGAACGTATGTTGTGATCGACGACAGCATTGGCAAGGTCAGTGCCGGCGATGTTGAAGATATAACGAAGTCCGGAGATTATGATAATGTCTGCGTTGTAGGAAGTGAATCCGTTGGGATCTATAATGAGGGTAAGTATCAGGTCCTTGATTTCGAGGATCTTGGAGACTTCAGCTTTTCAAAGCAGATGATCAGTGACACGGTATTTCCGGCACTTAAGGCTATTCTTCTTGCAGTATTTATTATAGGTGCATTCTTTTCGATAGGTATTTACTACCTTGTGGCAGCAATACTTCAGTTTGCCACCGGGATTATCGCCAAGAACGGCTTCAAAACCGAACTTAATGACAAAGACCGGTTCAAGACTACTGTCCTCGCCAAGTTCCCGCCGCACGTGCTTGTGTATGTCCTTGGTCTGTTTGGACTCAGTGTACCCTTCATGGTAAATCTTATCCTGCAGCTTGGTTTTATAGCAGTGGTACTGTATTTCAGAAGCCGTGATGATGAGCCTGATCTCAATGGTTATATGTAAAATCACCCATCATTACATAAATGAATATCTGGATTATTGGAATCTGGATACAGGGTACATGCTCAGCTTTAATTTCATTAAGAATAAAGAACCGGGAGTGCATCTGGTACATGTGGGTGATAAACTGCTTTACGAGGGAACAGTATAGGCATGGGATTTGAAAATGAATGGCGAAGCAGCTGTATATGGAGTCAGGCATTCGGCGTATTTGGATGTGAGTGAGTAGGCGGTGGAGTGAGGCCAAGATTAACATTAGTAATCATATGATGAAAGCAGCATTATAGCGGCTTATGATAAAAGAAACAGGATTATTAAATAACATTTATTACGTCTACCAGTCCACGCCTTATGAGCTTAATGCTGTTGGCGATGAATAAAACCTGAATTTTACATAGCAGCAGAAGCAGTTATTTCATTCTTTGAAGTAACTGCTTTTTTTGCTTCGGATGCCCTTACAGTGTAGGAAAAGCCTGTATCGGCTGGTGTACCCGCAAGTTATTGAGACAGATAGATGAAGTTGAGTGATGGCATATGAATATTTCTATGGCAGGGAAACAAACAAGTTCATGTTCATCCGTATACCGAAGCTTATGTTTGAACTTGAAGGTGTCCGGGAAATATCATTAGAGGCTAAGCTGATGTATGGACTGCTGCTAGACCGGGTAGGACTTTCAGCCGAGAACGGTTGGACAGATGATGAAGGCCGCGTATATATTATATACACGATGGATAAAGCAGCTAAGGTACTTGGATGCTCTGTAAGGAAGGCCTGATAGAATAATTAATAATTATTGTTATTGTTGTTTGGACGAAAGAATCTTGATAAAATATAAGGTATTAAAGAGAAACGCGTGGATATGATATTTAGGGAGTTATTATCTATAGAAGCAATTATGATGAGCAGGAATCAGATATATGATGAAGAAAAAAGTTGTTATATGCGAATATATTTCCACCGGGACAAATTATGTGGATGACTTAAGGGCAAGAGGATATGAGCCGGTGCTCCTTGAGGGAACCTATGTGGGAACAGATGAGGAAACCGCCCCGCTTAAGGAAGCAAGAGCTGCCATAAATGCGCGATTCAGGGACAGTGTAAGAATAATACCCGAAAATCCGGATTATAACGAGATATTAAGGCAGGTAAGGGAGCTTGATCCTGTACTTGCGATTGCCGGCAGTGAATTCGGTGTTCCGCTTGCCACAAAGCTTTCGGAAGATCTGGGACTTCCGGGGAATCCGGTATCTTCAATCCGTTACATGACTGAAAAGGATGCGATGCAGGAAGCGCTTAAGATGAACGGATTGCGCTACATACGCGGACAGGTTGTTAAGAACGAAACGGAGGCGGAAAGCTTTTTCCACAGTCTCGGTACTGAGGATGTAGTGGTAAAGAGGGTTCGTGGTGCAGGGACCCAGGGAGTATATCTTTGTCACGGTCTAGATGAAGTGATGAATGCTGTAAGGGAGAGTTTTAATCACAGAATAAAAAACGGTGATGAAGAAGTTGGGATCCTTATTCAGGAAAGGATCATCGGAACAGAATATGTTGTAAATACAATGTCATGCAACGGCGAACACTTTGTGGACAGCGTATGGAAATATGACAAGATCCGGATGCCGAATGGCACAAACGCTTATAATACCGCAATGACTGTTAAAAATCTGGAAGTTGGACATTCTGCCCTGATGCGCTATGCCTGCCTGGTCGCATCTGCGATAGGCGTAAAATACGGTCCCATACACGGAGAATATATAGTCGATGAAAAGGGACCGGTGCTTATCGAAGTAAACTGCCGTCCTATGGGTGGCGGACTCCGCAGAAAATATGTGGAAAATATATTCGGACATCATGAGACGGATATTGCTCTTGATTCATATCTTGATCCCATAAAGTTCAGATATGAGATGACAAAACCATACAGAATCGGAAAGTTTGCGGCTATGAAGTTCTTTATTCTTCAAGAGGATACAGAAGCTTACAGTGCTCCGATAATACAGATATCAAAGCATCTGAGAAGCTATTTTACGGCTGATTTTGGTCGTGTCGGGAGAGATCCCGTTCTGACTGAGACCTGCAATCTTGAGACAGCGGGAGGGACCGTATATCTCATTCATGAGGACGAGCAGGTTGTCCGGGAAGAATGCGAACTTTTACATCTTTTGGAAACAAGATATCCCCGTATCCTTTATCAGGATGGATCCTCTGAAAAACCTGATCTGAAGGTAAAAGCGGATCTTGGAAATGTATTGCGGGCAGGAAATTGTCATGGAGCAATAATAGTTTTAAGTGATACCGTAAATGAATATGAGGGTGTCACCGTAGTGAATGAAAATGAACTGAAAGATGCTTATGACAGCTATGAACAGGGCGTTCTCGATCTTTCATCACCTGACTCGTTTTCGGATCTTGAAGGGGTAATCCGGACAATCTTCATTTTCGCAGGAAAGATAAGAAACGGAGGGAGTTTACTGATTCCGGAAAGCACATATCTCAATCTTCCATATGGAATAGAGGGAATGGAAATACTATTGAAAATAGCCGGACTAAGGATCGAAATGCCTATAGGTGAAATGAAATCCCTTCTCATAGCTTCAAAACATACAGGAGGTGTCAGGGTTTGAAAGAGAATATTATCGACCGTATGTGGTATAAGGAACTTTCAGATGACCAGTGGCTTTTTCCCGAGGAAAGGGCAATGGAAGAAGGAACTGAAGCCGCAGAGCACCTTATCACCCGTCCCGGTATGACGGTATATGACTGCCCCTGTGGAGATGCCAGAGTATCATTTTATCTTGCAAAAAAAGGAGCTTTAGTAACCGGAATGGATATCAATCCCCGCTTTATAGAAAGAGCGAAAAAAAGATTCGAGGATGCCGGGCTTTGCGGCAGCTTTCAGGTCGGCGATATCAGGGATGCTTCATATCCGGGAGGCTGTGATCTTTATTTAAGCTGGTTTAACAGTTTCGGGTACTTTACAGACGAAGAAAACCGTCAGGTTATGAAGAGGATCGCGGACTGTATAAAACCCGGGGGACGGCTTGTGATGGAAAATCCTATTCCCTGTCATATTATAGATACCGCTAATAAAAAGTATGCGGAAAATCATGCCAATGTTATGTATTCCTATGACAGCGAATATAAAAGGATAAACATAAATTACCGGGACCAGGGTGTAACGGTTTCCGAACGAATCTATGACCGCAGCGAATACATCGAAATGTTCGAGGCTTCCGGACTGACACTTTTAGAATCCTACAGTGAGCACTTTACGCCGTATGATGAGAATAAAATGCGTATGATACTGATCGCCGGGAAACCGCGGATTAAGATATGATGAGGGATGAAACGGATTATATTGCGGTCGAGCCAAGAAAAAGGCTGACTTTTTTTTGTGCCATTTTTCAAAAAACCATAAGGAGGACAGATTATGAAGCCGGAGCCTGTATACGGAAGAGATGTGCCAATATGTTATCGTGATCATTTCTTTTTCTCTTCTGAATTCTAACGTGTCACACTTGTGACTCCACACGGTGTATTATATTATGTATATTGTCATAAAACAATGGCAGTTCTTTTTTT
>JAEEHY010000402.1 GCA_016281085.1 Lachnospiraceae bacterium | reverse complement strand
GCTTCATGGCGACGGTACCGTTACCGAGATCACACTTCCCACCAAACTTCCGGTAGAACGCGGTGAAAAGGTAGTGATCCGCTTACTTCTCAATGATGATACGGTAAGCCGACATGGCTTCTGT
This sequence comes from Lachnospiraceae bacterium, assembly GCA_016281085.1. Lineage (GTDB taxonomy): Bacteria > Bacillota > Clostridia > Lachnospirales > Lachnospiraceae > UBA2868. The sequence goes on along the minus strand of JAEEHY010000402.1, from coordinate 2,524 downwards.
TTCCACACAGCCAGACAGGATCTGAGGATATATATAGGCAATGAACTCAGGACCGAATACAGCACCAGGAACACAAGATTCATTGGAAAGTATTCCTCACCTGCATACGTATTCTGCGAGCTGAACAAGGAGGATTCGGGCAAATATCTGATAGTTGAAGCAGTTACCGAATCTTCATTTACGGGAGTACTTTATCCCGTCTATATGGGCAGCCGTATGGAAATATGGTATACGCTGTTCAGACAGCAGGGTGCTGAGCTTGCCGTAGCTTTTCTCACTATGTTCCTGGGACTTATATGCACTGTCGTATGCTTTATTATCGGCATTTTGCAACACAGGAAGCTTAAGCTTATGTATCTTGGCTGTGCCATCTTTCTTGTAGCTGTATGGCTGACCGCCAATTCACAGTTGCGCCAGATCATATTTCCACAGATTTCGGTCATTAACAATATGACCTTTTCAGCGCTCCTGCTGTTACCAATACCGTTCAATATATACATGGACGAAGTACAGGAAGAGCGTTATCATAAGCTCTATCTTGCCGCAGCCTGGCTGGCTGTGGCCGACTGCGCTGTCTGTATTCCCCTTCACGTATTCAGGATAGTTGATTACTCCGAAAGCTTTACAGCAATGGCTGTCACCTGTTTTGTAACGATCGCTATCATAATCGGGACGATCATATATGATGTATTCAAAGGAAGAGTAAAGGAATATCTGCTCGTCGCATTGGGCATGGCAGGTATAGTAATTGCCGCAACCGGCCAGATCATCGTATACTTTATGAGAAATGACCAGTTCCGTACGACACTTCTTGCTGCAGGTCTTATATACATGCTGTTTATCTCAATTGCCAACACACTGCAGGATGTTATCAAGATAGACAGGGATAAACGTGCAGCCGAGATGGCATCGGAAGCTGAGGAGCGTTTCCTTGCCAATATGTCCCATGAAATACGTACACCCATAAACACCATCATCGGTATGAACACAATGATACTACGTGAGAGTACGGAAAAGGATATACGCAGATATTCCCGGGACATAAGAAGTGCAGGAGAGACACTGCTCACTCTTGTAAATGATATACTCGACCTGTCGAGGATCCGGGCAGGAAAGATTGATATCCTTAATGTCGAGTATAAAACCGCAGATCTTATCAACAACTGCATAAATATGGTGACTCTTAAGGCAAGCGAGAAGAAGCTTGAGCTTCAGACGGATGTGGATCCCAATCTGCCCACCTCTCTTGAAGGAGATGAGGTTAAGATAAGGCAGATACTTGTCAATCTTCTGAGCAACGCCGTTAAATATACCAATGAAGGCAGTGTTAAATTCAGGGTGAAGGGCGAGGTGGATTATGAAGTAATATATCTTACCTTTGTTGTCGAGGATACCGGTATAGGCATCAAACCCGAGAACATGGAAAACCTGTTCAATGAATATCAGAGGTTTGACGAAGACAGGAACAGGCATATCGAGGGTACGGGACTCGGCCTGAGCATAACACAATCGCTTCTTAAAATGATGGACTCAAAGCTTGAGGCAACCAGTGAGTACGGCAGCGGATCACGCTTCTCCTTTACCATCAAACAGAGGATAACCGATCCCAAACCCATCGGCGACTTTAATGAAGCCAGACACAGGGAAGAAGAACAGGCTGTCGAAAACCCGACGATCACAGCACCCGATACCAGGATACTTGTGGTTGATGACAGCAAGGTTAACTGCAGGGTATTTACCCTTCTGCTCAAAAAGACGGAAATGAAAATAGATGAGGTGTACAGCGGCGAGGAGATGCTGAAGATAACGCAGGAAAAGGATTACGATATCATCTTCCTCGATCATATGATGCCTGAAATGGACGGTATCGAAACACTTAAGCTGTTCCGCGAAAGGGAGCAGGGCAGCGGCACTAAAAAAACGCCCGTTATCGCTTTGACGGCCAATGCGATACAGGGCGCAAGAGAGATGTATCTTTCGGAGGGCTTTGATGAATTCCTGACAAAGCCTATTCAGGCGACGGCTCTTGAGAATATGATACGGAAATTCACAGCCTGACTCCCCGTATGATATCCGCCTCAAGCAGTTCGATCTGTTATTTCTTCTTGTAAAATTCCAGGATCTTTCTGTTGAGCTTCAGTGTATTTGCAAAAACCACGCTGGTCATGGTGACATTAGTACTGATAAGCAGATAGTTGCCGACACGGATACGGCAGCTGTTATTATCTATTTCCGAACTTACATACAACTCAATGTCAAGCATTTCCTCGGTCAACACATCGAAGACATCTTCCTCAAACAGTAGGAGCTTGTTTTCCTCCTCGATGAACAGACCTATCTTTTCCTGTGCAGTCTTGAGCTTGGTCATGTTGATTACAACATCATGGTTAAAGATATCCTTAACACAGACCCTGGCCGGAAGATCGACTACCTTCTGCAGGGGAATCCTGTGAATATAGATCGTATTACCGTAATCCATGTGAAATTCCGTAACGATAACGGATTTCTGAAACATTTCTCTTAG
>JAEEHY010000035.1 GCA_016281085.1 Lachnospiraceae bacterium | reverse complement strand
TATGACAATTCGCAGACGGTAACCGGTACGGGAATATCACTTACCACAGTAGCACATCCTCAGGAGGAGCTTGGACGGATCGCTGCCCAGATCCTCCTTAAGATGATCCGTGGGGAAGAGGTTGAAAAGAGAGTGATCATTGAGCCGGAAATAATTATCGGGAATTCATGCAGATCGAAGCCGGCAGTTTAATGAGCGGATGGATTGCAACGTTTACATGGTACGTAATCCTGCCCCAGAGGCTCATTTATGTCGCCATAGAAAAATACCTTATATTCTTTTTTTCCAAGGCCTTCAGGAATTTATTGTAAGCATTACTGTCCCTGTCAAACATGCAATGATTATTTACTTCGAAAGGGGAGTATGATAAAATCTTAACAGTTAGGAATGCTGTAAGATGGGGCATTACTTTATATAAAAAAGGAGGATATGATCATGGCAGATAATATAAATGTTGGACGTCCGTTAGATTCCGAGGAACTGTCTGTGGAAAAGGTAGAAAAAGTTAGTGGAGGCGCAGGATCTGAGAACGGTTCTGATCAATCGGCAGGTTTTAATATCTCATTCATTAACACATCAGGCTTTAACATGACTAACCTGAATTAAATAAGGGTAAGACAGATGTCCGCTGTTTCTGTAAAGAAAAAGAAAAATACTCCGGTAACCCTCAGTGTATGTCTCATCGTAAAAAATGAAGAACGTGTTCTGGGACGCTGCTTGTCTGCTGCCATACAGTTTGCGGATGAGCTGATCGTTGTGGATACCGGATCGGAAGACAGGAGCAGGGAAATAGCAAAAGAATATACAAACTTTGTTTTCAGTGAGCCTTGGCAAAACAATTTTGCCAAGGCTCGTAATTTTGCGGCATCAAAAGCCGACGGTGATTATGTGATGTGGCTTGATGCAGATGATGTCATATATCCGGATGAGATAAAGAAACTGACTAAGCTTAAAATTCGCCTGACCAATGATATTGACGTGATATTCACGACCTATCGAAATCACGGATTTTTATCTGACATGGGCCTTAGGGACAGGATCCATAGAAGGGAACTTGCCTGCCGCTGGGAAGGAGATGTACACGAAGCAATACCGATCAGTAAAAACCTTAACATAATGCTGTGCCCGGAGATTACAATAGTACATAAAAAGGAACACGTAAATGAACCGGGCCGGAATATCAGCATTCTGAAAGATATAAAGAATGCCGGTAAACTTTCGGGAGCATATATGCTTGCCTATTATTGCCGTGAACTGGCTCTCCTTAACAACATGGATGAGGGGCTTAACACCTGGCAGGAACTGCTTAACGTAAACCCTCCCCCAGGGCAGGTCCAGTATGCACTGGTGTTTATGACGGGAATGCTTTTAAGAAAAAGAAAGTATGAGAAATGTCAGGAGATGATCCGCACATCAGTAGAACAGTATGGAGTTCCCCGTTCAGCCTTTCTCTGTTACCTGCTGGGGCTTTGTGCTGAAGGAACGGGAGATATTGATGAGGCCGAAAGGCAGTACCGGCTTGCCACTGATACGCCGGTCGATATTGAGACGTTCATGATTGAATTTGCAGGATATGATGACTATCTTCCAAGCCTTAAGCTGTGTGCACTTGCCTACGACCGAAAAGATATGGGTGAATCGGAAGCCTGGAATAACAGAGCGGGTAAAGCATGGCCGGAAGGAAGAGCATGGAGGATCAACCGTGAACGATTTTTCACTCCGGTTCTCCCTAAGGGAAGAAATCCGCTTGTGAGCGTAATCATGCCGGTCTGTAATGGACAAGATCATATTTTTGAAGCTGTCTCCTCAATTCTCGATCAATCCTGGCGTAATTTCGAATTTATCATAGTGGATGATGCATCAACGGATGCCATGAGTGAAGCGATCGGGAGCTTTTCCGACCAAAGGATACGGATACTCAGGAATGATCATAAACTCGGAATAGCTGCATCTGTAAATCTTGCCATCAGTGTAAGCGAAGGAGAGTACATAGCCTTTATGGGCGCATCGGATATTTCACTTCCGGACAGATTGAAGGCGCAGATGACTTTTATGGAAAGCAACAGGGAGATCATGGCTTTGGGAACGACATCCCTGCCGATCGATCGGGAGGGAAAGATCATGGGGCGTGCTGCCGTAATACCGGCTTCTCCCAAACACCATCTGGCAAAGATGCTGATAGGAAAACCGGAATTTAGTAATTCATCCGTAATGATCAGACAAACGTTTCTTAAGAATAATGACCTGTATTTTAAGGATAATTATCCCGGCTTTCAGGACTACCGTTTTCTTATGGAAGCATCAAAAGTGGGATTGGTCTCATGCCTTGCGGATACTCATTATAAATACCGCGTTCATGATGATCGGGTATCCTCCGGGTTGACCGGACAGCCTCCTGAAGAAAGAGTGCAATCATATAACCGGATACGCTGTGATTCCCTGCGTATGAGCGGAGCAGAGCTTAATGAGCGAGAAGAGGCTGCGCTTAACCGGCTTCTGCCTGAGGAAGGACTGCCCCTTTGGAACAGATCCGAGCGGGAGGAATTAACCCGATTGTTTGCTAAAATACGTAAGCAGCTTAAGGATAAAGGGTTCACTGCAATAAATGAACTGGATAAGATTCTGCTTGCTATCCTTTTCCATTAGTTCGATTTATAAGAAGGCCGAGGGAACTGTGTGAATATAAAGCTGTCTGTACTGATACCTGTCTGGAATCAGGAAAAACTTGTTATTAAAGCGCTGGATCATCTGCCAAGACGTGATGATGTGGAAATCATTGTAAGAGATGATGGCTCTACTGATAATACACTGGCAAATCTGATGCAGTATCAGAAGGAGAAGCCAGGTTTAAATCTTACTGTTTCATCAAGTAAGATCAATCATGGCGTTGCCTGGACCAAAAACCGTCTTCTCGAATCCGCAAAAGGTGAGTGGATCCATATTCACGACAGTGATGACTGGGTATACACGGAGCTTTATAATGAAATGGTTTCTGAATGGCTGGTTAAGTATTTCGATGCAGATATTATATGTATGGATCTGGAGATTAACAGCGGTGAGAGACTCCCGTTGAATGATATGACTAAGATTGCGTACTGCGCTCAGATTTGCAGATTCATAAAGAGATCATTCATTCAGGGGATGACGTTCCCGGAGGAAATAAGAGCCGGGGATGACCGGTATTTTGCAGATGAAATGTTAACCCGCAATCCTCAAACAGTATATTCCGGGATTATGGCATATCACTACAATTATCCAAGAGAAGGCAGTTTGTTTGATCTTCAGGTAAAAGGACTGATCTGATCTGAGACGGTCAGTGGTTTATAACAAAAACAGGAAAAGAAGCTGCCTTTTAAGGTTGATAAGCGGCTTGAGCAGGCTGAAGATATTATATGGATAATACAAAAAGTCCCCTAAATTTCTTGTCATTTAGGGAACTTTTTGATATACTTTCAAAGGCAAAAGTTCCCCAAGGAGATTAACGGTATGATAGAAAACTTTAGTATTATTCGGAATTTGTTGCATGAGAGAGCTGATTATCAGGCTCGCCTTAATCTTATTCCGTATGATGGGTCGCCGGAAATAAAAGAAAACAGAAGTGGAAAGTATTTATATATCAGGAAGAGGGTAGGCGGCAGGCTGACTTCAACGTAT